>JAKSBK010000323.1 GCA_022361155.1 Pseudomonadota bacterium | reverse complement strand
CGCTGGATGGGCGCTGCGCTCCGGGCGCCGTCACAAACACCGGCACCGGTTGAATTGAGCGTGGAGGACCGCAGGCGGCTAGAAGAGCTGGGCTACCTCGAATCCGGGAACTGACGCCCGCCAGACCTGCGCTCCCCACGCTGAACATCTCGGGGTTTATGATTTCGTGTACGTACTTGGCCATGCCATCGAGATAGTCCCCACCAGTGGGCTGGCAAGGGGTGGCTGGGCACTGGCCAGCATGGGGAGAGTATCTACACTTCCAGAGGTCGGGTATGCCTCGGAAGTGCAGCAGGATAGCGCGCACCACCGCCCTCGCGATCACAACCGCCCTCGCGATCATCTTCCCGAAGTCGCCGGTCGCTCCCTCATGGAGGTAGAGCTCCGGGCGGTCGCAAATGCCGCCGTCGCGATCACTGTGGCAGAAGAGGATCCACCGGAAGTCCGACAGGTGACCCCGCTGACACGCGGCCACGAAACGAACGGGCACAGCGCTCGCTACCTTGTTCTTGGTGCATTGGTGCTTGTAGCGTCCCCCCTTGGGCTCGAACTGGTCGGCCGCGCGGGCGAGGCGGCGGCACCCCTGGCACACGAACCAGCGCGGAAACTCCAGGGCGCGAACACCGATGTTCGGATAGGGATCGCGGAGGTCACCTTCGGGCGGCTTGCGGAAGTAGTTGGAGCTGGCTAGGTCCAGGTCGGGATCGAGCGCCTTCAGGCGCGGGATGAGGGAGCGCCGGAGACGCGGGTCGTCGAGCGGCTCGCCCTCGCTATCGCGGCCATAGCCCCAGTGCTCGAGGCCACCAATGACCACCGCGCGATCGACGAGGTCCACCATGGCGCCGGGGCCGAAGGTCGTGATGAGCTGGCTTTGCCGGAGCTGCCCCTCCGGGCGAGCTTTTCGTTTCTGGTCGCGGCCCCTCCCAGGGCGATTGGATCCTGGCTTGACCATCACGCCCTCTCATCCAGTTGCTTGAATCGAAGCCAGACGTGAACGTTGGGCTCCACGTCGCGCATGCTGGTGGGTGCCTCGAACTGACGGGCGTCGTGATCCGGAGGCGGTTCGTCGTTGGCGGTGTACATGAGCGCCTTGCCCTCGTCCTTCACCCGATCGAGGCCGCTGTAGATGCGATCCGCGGCTCCTTCGACGGCCTTGTCCACGACGCGCTCCCAGGAATCGAGGAAGTCCCGGCCGCGTCTTCGGACCAGATCGGCGATGCGTGCTTCGGCCACGTCGTCGTGCCAGCCGCGGTGGTGTCGGGCCCGCCGAACGAGCCACTCGAGGAGCGCCTCGGCCTTCGGGCGGTGCTCGTGGATCTTCATGACCCCGAGGGGCGGCTCGAGCTTCTCGATGCCGTGTCGGATCATCGTGAGCATCGTTCCGACGAGCCCGCGATCGAGGGTTTGCCCGCTGAAGGGCGTGACCGTGGTTGCTTCCACGTCCCGGTAGAAACTCTCGTGGTAAGCGACGAAGCGTTCGTAGTGGGATCGGTCGCGCGGTCGAAACACGTTGAGGCACGTGACGACCAGGCCCGGGTAGTTTCTTCCTACGCGGCTCGTGGACTGGATGTACTCGCTGGTGGTCTTCGGCTGACCGGTGACGACCATCAACCCTAGACGATCGACGTCGAGGCCGACCGAGATCATGTTCGAGGCCAGGACCACGTCGAGCGGATCCGAATCGCTGGCCGCCCGGGCCGCGAGGCGGCGCTTGGTCTCCTTTACGCGGTCGGTGCTCTCCCGGGACGTGAGCTCGGCCGGCATCTTCAGCTTTCGGTCGGCGGCCCAAGGGTGGGGCCCGACGAAGTTCTGCGGCCGCTTGCCCTGGTCGAAGCCGGCAACGCGGTTTCGCACCTCGTCCTCCACGAGCCGCCGCATGCCACCCAGCTCTCGGAGGCTGTTGAAGTAGCCCACCAGCGTCATGTACGGGTCGGCGGGTTGCTCGAGGGCTCCCTTCGCGTCGAAGTGCTTCTGGGCAGCGGCGAGGAGGGTTGCGTAGGTTCGGACCGATACTGCTCTCAGCGCGCGGCCCGGTGCACCGACGCCCAGGTAGAGACGCCCAGGGCTGTCCTTGTCGATGGCGGAGAAGAAGTTGTCGCCCTCGTTGATGCCCCGCGGCGGGAAGATCGCGGTCTCGCGACCGAAGAGCGCCCGGATCTGCTCGCGGGCGCGGCGAACCGTGGCGGTCGAACAGACCACCTTCGGCCCGTAGCGCCCTCCATCGAGGTCACGCTCGCAGAGGTAGTCGATGGCGGCTTCGTAGAGGCCGACCATGGTGCCGAGCGGCCCACTGATGAGGTGAAGCTCGTCTTGGACCACCAGCTCGGGAGGGAGCAGTCCGTCGGGAAGCGGCGTCGCGCCTTTGGGCGCCTTGTGCATGACGCCGTAGGCGCGTTGCGCGTCCAGGTGGGTAGCGCGGCCGAAGAGCATTCCGGACTCGCCACGCCACGGAACCATCGCGTATTTGTCGACCGTTGCGACGACGAAGTCGGGAAGCTCCTGGTAGATCTGTTCATCGACGAACAGGACAGGGAGGCCCTGCCGCGGCCGCCTGCCCTCGGTGAAGAGGCACCCCGAGCCTTCGCAGTGGACGACGGCGCGGGTGTAACGGGTCTTGCTCGGTTTGCCCTCGGCATCGACGAGCTTGATGTTGTGGATCTTGATGTCCTCGCCGCACCACGGACAGGTGCTGAGCGGGAACGGCGAGTCCTGCCGCCCGGGGGTGAAGTCATGAAGCTCCCGGTGCACGTCCTTCAAGCGATTGGCGCTGGCACCGCGGCCCACCCACAGGCCCACCGTGAAGCGGCTATTGCCGAGCCGCTTGGGGTCGCGCCGCCGCATCTCTTCGAGGGCGCAGATCAGCGTCGACGCGCGGCCGAGCTGGTCGAGGGTCAAGAGGCGCAAGGTGTAGCGGAGGATGACCGCCACGCCCCGGCCCTCGTCAGGGCGCGACTTGCCGCGCAGGCGGCGGAGGATGAGCGTGAACGCGATGAGCCCCAGGTAGGCTTCGGTCTTGCCGCCGCCGGTGGGGAAATAGATGAGATCGGCGGTCTTGCGGCCGCGGTGCGCCGGGTCGGCGACCGAAGCCAGGTTCATCAGCACGAAGGCCAGCTGGAAGGGCCGCCAGGAGGGGCGGCGGCCGTTCTTGTAGCGACGGTCCTCCCGGGTTCCGTCGGCCTGGAGCGCTGCCACGTGCATCGCCTGGTTGGCGAGCTTGAAGGACTCCTGGATCTCGCCGGGTTTGGCCAAGAGCGCGATGCCCTCTTCGATGCGCCGCAGAGCCTCGTCGGCCTTGCTCATCAACGCATCACGCGTCTCTTCGAGGCTCGGGCGATCGAGCGAGGTGTAGCGTTGCTTGTCGATCCAGTTCTTGTAGGCCTCGACCAGCGGCGCGAGGCCGCGTGAGAGCGCTGGACCATCCATCTTGGCCAGGTCGGCCATGCCGGTGGTGACGTCCTCGAACTTCACGTGATCGACCCGGCGAACCTCGTAGCGCGGCAGCTGCGTCGTGTGGAGCGTGGTGACCTTGTTCGACGCGGCCTCCGGAAGCTGCACGCTGGTGTTGTGCCCGACAGCCCAGTCGATCTTGTCGCGGAAGTTCAGGGCGAGCACCCGCTGATCCTCGTCGTCCGCGTCCTCACCGCGGCGGTTCGGGCGGGAGAGGAAGCCGCGCTCGTAGCGGAGCGAAAAGCTCACCTGGAACACGAGCTGCCGGTCGCGGTCCCGGGTCTCGGGCGTTCGCTCGTTGACGAGAAAGAGGCTCAGGACCCGCGCGCCTTCGGGGAGGCCCTCCATTTCGGTGGTTCGAAGCTCGCCGCGGAATCGCAGGCCCGTGGTGTTGGGCACCGGGACGCCTTCCCGGCCCTCGAGGACCTTCCTATCGAGCGGGATCCGGATGCCCCGTTCTTCGTGCGGCACCCGCTTCCAACCCCAGGACTTCCTGTCCTCGTGGTCCTCCGCGACCTCGACCTTGTCGTAGTCCGCGAAGCGGACATCCACTTCGAGGTGATCGCTATCGCCCGGAGGGAGAAAGACGCTGAGCCCCATGGAAGCAGGGAAGCGAACAGGCCGCTTCGACTCCGGCTCGTCGGTTCCGGCGTCTTCGGCCTGGCTGTCGCGGTCCTCGGTCAGGCCGCCTTCGCGCGAGTCCTCGTCGTCCACATCGGGCGCGCGCCCGCCCTGGGGCGCGAGGAAGCCCGTGAGGTACCAGCGCGACGGGGGCAGCGGGAGGATCTCCTCGTCACGCGCGGGGTGGCCTTCGGGTAGGAAGGGGCCGACCAGGTCGGCCTGGAGCGCTTCGAGCAGCGCCTTGCGTACGTCGAGCGCTTTCATGCGGTTTCCCTTTCGCTTGACTCCCAGAAAACAACAACTGGCGTTCTCTCGCCCTGATTTTGTTGCCGCCGACCGTGAGATCAAGGGCGCGCTGCGTTTCGATGCTCACCTGCGCGTGGCCTGACCGATGCCTGGACGCGTCTGCTGGGTCGACCGGCCGACAGCTTGACATAGGTCCAGTGAAGCTGCAGATTGCTCTGTGCGGACTGGGAATGCTCGGTCGGCGCTTCGCCTCGGCAGACGTCGGGGCGTTTCGCTTTAGGCTCAACTGCCCCGTGGCGACCTTACCGCTCACGGGAAGCACCTCGCCGATGGTCTCGAGGGGCTCGATGACTGCTCGTGGATCCGGATGGGGGAACGGGAAGGTCTCGAAGCAGTCCGAAGCGGAATAATTGAGATCGGTCTTCATCGTCGAGGAGAGCAGCCACGTCCACGCTGCATGCGCGGTCGATTTCGCCGCGCTGGCTTTCTCGGGGCGTCGAAGCGACCTATAGTCAGTCCCATAAAGGTTCTCGCTCGCCTCCGGACCCATGGAGACTTCCCCCGACATCTACGACGGCAAGGCCCCTCGCGAGCTCGCATTCTACACCGGCGCGGAGGCCGCCCGCATCGTGCGCGTCCGTCCGGGCACGCTGCGAGCCTGGGCCTTCGGGCGCTCGTACCCCACGGCGGACGGCAGCAAGCGCTGGCCCCCGCTGATTCGGGCCGCGAGCCCCAAGCGGCGCCGCCTGTCGTTCGCCAACCTCGTCGAGCTGCACGTGCTCAGCGTCTTGCGCGGCCGGCGTGTGCGCGTCGACCGCATCCGCGCCGCGACCCGCTTCATCCGCGATGCCATGCACACGAACCACCCCCTCGCCGATGTGGATACCCACACCGACTGCGTGCACGTCTACGTCGAGTACCTGGGCAAGCTCATCAGTGCCTCGAGCTCCGAGGTCGTGCTCAGGCCCATGGTCGAGAGACACTTGGAGCGAATCGAACGCGACGAGCAGGGCCTCGCCGCGCGCCTCTACCCGATCGTGCGCCAGGATGGCTCGCGGGAGCGCTCGATCCTCATCGACCCCAGGCGGCATTTCGGGCGGCCTGTGCTCGCCTCCGCCAACATCGAGACCGCAGCCATCGCAGACCGCTTCCTCGCCGGCGACTCCACGGACGAGCTGGCCGCCGACTTCGCGGTCGAGGCGTCGGAGATCGAGGACGCCGTTCGCTTCGAGGCCCTGCGCCGGGCCGCTTGACGGGTGCCTCCGGGGCGAACGTACTGGGTCGACCGTTGCCTGGGCACCGCCGTCGTACCGGCCGCGCTGCGCAAGCACGGCGTGGACGTCCGGACGTACACCGATCTGTATCCGGACGACCCCAAAGTCCCCGACGCACGCTGGATCGTGGAGGTGAGCGCGCTCGGCTGGGTCATCGTCACCAAAGACAAGAACATCCGGCGCGACCAGGAGGAGCTCGCGGCCCTGCGCCGTGCGTGCGCGCGCTACGTCTGCCTCGCCGCCACGAGCATGCGTGGCGAGGAGCAGGCCGCCTGCCTCGTGCATCACTGGAAGACCCTCGACGGCCTCGTCGCACACAAGCGCGCGCCCCTGATCGTGACCGTCACACGCGGCCATGTGCAGTGGCTCGACGGCGAGCGCTGGCGCAAGGTCAAGCACAAGCGCTGAAACAGGCGGCATCATGCTCAAAACAGCTCCCCCTGTGTGTCGTCGGCGGCCGCGGCGTCTTCGGACGAAGCCTTCTTCTTGCCGGACCTGCGGCTGTTGCCCTTCGACCGCTTGCTACCCTTCTTCTTCCTGGCGCCCAGCCGCTCCTCCTCCCGGGCGCGCTCCGCGTTCAGGACGTAGAGGCGGTCGATGACCTCGTCCTCGAACTCCTGGAGCGCGGCGCGGTCCTCGTCGGTTTTCGGGCAGAAGGGTGGAACCTCGATGTCCGGCCAGCCGTAGGCGCCGAGGACGGCACGGTCCATTTCTTCGTGGAGTCGGCGCAGCTCGAGGACGCGCGGGTCGTCGTGGTCGGGGTCCTTCAGCGCATTGTAGGTCTTCGTGAGGCCCTGGTCGGTGTCGAGCATGAACTTTGCTCGGGTCTCATAGAGCGTGTTGCCGATGGCTTCGAGGGAGTCGATGATGGTGCGCGGGTCTGGGTGGGGAAACGGGAACGTCTCGAAGACGCCCGCTAGGTAGCGAGGGTGTCCGGCTAGCGTCTTTGGGTCGGCATCTCGCCAGATGCAGTGGACTCGACTCTGCAGAATTGCGAAGGTCGAGTGTTCCCACAGCAGTATTGCGTTGAGACCAAAGTCAGGAACCACGTTTGAGTCGACAAACCAAAAGGCGGGATGCTTTCCGTGCCTGCAGACTACGAGGAAACGGGAATGACCTTGTCCTCGGTACTCCAGTATCCCCCTGCGTTCCTGCTTGAGCCGCCACCACCGACTGCTCCTAGACGACTCCTGAGCGCCATTCGCTTTGAGCGCCTCGTAGCTTGTTAGCGATGAGGCCTGCTCCTCCGACATCCCCCAGAGCGCTACTACACTTTGCGATGTCCCTGGCTGGGCGCTCCTCGTTAGGTCCGGGCCGTCGAGAAAGGGGAGTACTCCGTCGGCCTCAGAAAGATGGTTGAGCTCGGCGGTGGGGAAGACCAAAGCCCTCGTGCCTAATTCGTGTCCCGCGAATATCAAGCCAGCGTTCGCTAGGAGCTTCTGAGCGGAAGCCCGTTCTGGAGCGGCCTTTAGGCTTGAGTTGATTAAGGCGACCGCTTCCCCGTCGAGTCGGATTACTGGGACGATGGGGATCCCGACCGTTGCCACGGTAGATGCGTATTCGACTGCTGCGTCCCCGGGCCAGAAGGTGCGGGGAATAGCGTCAATGATGGTATATCCGGATTCGAGAATCCGGCGCAGAGAGACGTCTCTGGAATCACCTTCCGCTATGCCGCTTGTCGAAAGCATGCCGAAAGCGCCGCTGGGTCCTAGGAGAGGTGCTGATTGTGCGACAAAGAATGCTGAGTAATCGACAAACCCGTCGGCGCGAAAGGCGTGTTTGATCCATTCAGAGTACGTCTTGCCTCTTAGAGCGGTGATACGGTGAGACCCCGCGAATGGGGGATTCCCCACGATGGCCTCAAAGTATGCGGCGCCGCTGCTCTTGCTCGGGGACAGTGGATCGGACCGCTGCTGATAGAAAACCTCGGGAAACTCGCTGTGCCAATGAAATGGAGAAAGTTGTGTGTGAATGTTCGCAGCCAAATGTTGAAGTGACGACCGAATGCTCTCATCGCCTTCGAGCAGTCGGCGAAGCAGCTCCAGCCGTCGCGCTCGCTCATTCTCGCGTGCTTTTGTCTTTCCCTCCGCGAAGAATGCCCCGACACACAGGTCGGCTATCATCCGAACACGAGCCGTGGCTTGTTCGGCGTACTCCAAGAGCCGCTGCTTCTCGCGCTGCGATTCGGCGTCCTCCTTGTCGGCGAGCGCCAGAATCTGATCGCGGTGTTCCAGCGCCTGCTCCAGCGCATCCTCCAGCACACGCCGGCAGGTTTCGAGCTGTTCCTTTGGCTCCCAGTGGAAGCTCTTGATCTGTTCGAGGTCGAGGCCGACCAGGGAATCGCCGTGTCGAAGCGAGTGGTCGACGAAGGTAAAGGGGAGCTCCTTCGAGAGGGTGACCAGCCAGAGCGAGAGCTTGGCGAGCTCCACGGCGGCAGCGTTCTTGTCCACACCATAGAGGCAACGTTGCGCGACGAGCCGGCGCGCGTGAAGGAGCGCGTCGCCGTGCTCCTCAGTAAGCGCGGCGGCTTCGCCGGCTCGATCCCAGGCGGCAACGACTTCTTCGGCAAGCAGACGACACGCCGCGACGAGGAACGCGCCGGAACCCATGGCGGGGTCGCAGATCTTCAGGCTGAGGATCTGATCGGCGGTGCGGCCTTCGCCGAGGCAGGCCAGAATCGGTTCGAGGGTGCGCCGAACGACCTTCTCGCTGAGCCAGCGAGGGGTGTAGTGGCTTCCGGTCCGGCGGCGTTCTTCCCCTGGCTGCAGCACGAGCCGGCCGGTGGCGACGCGGTGTCGGGGCTTCTCGCTCTTGGAGCCAGGCGTGAGCTCGCCCAAGGCCTCGGCCACGCCTGCTGCGTCCTCCGCGCCCTTGACCGCTGCCTCGGCCTTCTTCGCGGCGGTGGTGCTGAGCCCGCAGGTTTCCTTCCAGAGCTTCTTTCGGTCGCTGGGCTTAATCGTCCGCACGCGTTCGGTCTCGACCCACACGCGCTGCTTGCCGAGGCGCACGGCGGGGCTTTCCATGCGCAGCACGTGGTAGCCCATCAGCGACTCGTAGACGGCGCCGATCTGCTCCACGTCGAGCGACCGGTAGCTGAGCCGCTGGCCCTCGAAGACGATGAGCCGATGAAGCACGCGGTACAGGGTGCCGTCGTCGATGCTCGGGAGCTGAACGGCCGCGCGTTGTTCGGGAAGGGTGATCGCGGCGGTCCATCCCGGGAGACCGCCTTCGAGGAAGGGGAATGCGCTCGGGTCGAAGAGGCGGCCGCGCCGGGGCGGGAGCCGAAGGTCTTCGTGGTGCACGCCGAGGAAGACGGCCCGAAAAAGAGCGATGAGGCGGCCGTAGGCCCCGAAGCGGAGGTGCATCGATTCGGGATGGGCTCCCGCGTCGTCGACCAAGTCTTCGTAGAGGCCAAGGACGCTCAGGTGCTTGGCGTAGGTTGGGTGCTGGACCGGAAGCAGGCTCTGGTCTTCGGAGTAGAGAAGGAAGACCACGCGAAGGACCACGCTGAGGATGCCCTGGTAGAAGTGGTCTTCCGGTTCTTCGAGGGCGGCGCGGAGCCAATCGATGCGATCGCCAGTGCAGTCGCGGGCGGCGGCGTGTTCGAAGCCTTCGAGGAGGATCTCCACCGCCTCGAAGACCTGGGCCGCCAGGTCCTTGGTGACCTCGGCTTGGCGAAGGCGGCTCTCCCTGAGGAGACCCTCGAAGGTGAATTCGCTCCCGGCTTCGTACGTTTGGCGGGCGTGGAAGATGAGCTCCAAGGCGGCGACGAGCTTCCTTCCGTTGGGCTGGATCAGATGCCGAAAGCGAAACGTCAGGTGCCCGGTGGATTCACCCGGCGGCGCGTAGACGACCCGAAGCTCGCGACGGTTGCTCACGAAGCCGATGGGAATGCCGGTGTGGCGCAGCAGGCGCTCCAGCTTCGCGGTCGGGGGATAGCGCCACGGGCCGGTGAGGGATTCGTTCTTGTCGAGGTCGATGTCGAGAGCATCGTCGGCGTCGTCCGACAGATCCCAGACCAGCGCCAGGTAGGGAGAGTCGGCCTGTGGATCGCTCGCGGTGGTTGTGGATGGCCTTGCGGATGACCCAGCGAACTCGGCGAAGGGGTCGTCCCCGGCCTCCTTGAATGGACCGCGCGCGATGGCGAAGCTCGGGCGAACTTCCTGACGCCCTTCCGGTGCGTAGAACTTCAGGTCTGCGGGAAGCTCAGCCCGCGGGACCAGCATGCCGGGCCGGTCGTAGCCCAAGAACTCCACGAAGAACTGGCGCACGTCGCGGACGGCCACGCCATGGTCGGTGTCGTCCAGGTGAGCTTCGAGCTCGGCGGTGAGGCTGGAGCGCACCTTCGGCGCGATCTGAGCCGCAGCGAGCACGGGCCAGGAGAAGACCAGGCCCTCGACGGGTTGGGCGAGACCGATCCATTCCTTGTGGAAGCCGATGTCCGCGTCCTTCACGTCATCGGCCCCTTCATGTCATGAACTCGGGCCAGCTCACCACCATCCCCACCGGCGAGACGCGGGTCATGCGCACGTCGTACAGGGACTCGATGGCGTCAGGTTCGGTCTGGAGCTCTTCGTCGATGCTCGAGAGGCGCGCCTTCATGAACTCGTGATCGAGGCGGAGCTGGCGCTGCTGTTCCTTGTCGGTCTTGGTCTCGGCAATCTCGAAGAGCTCCATTTGGCCCACGATCCGCAGCCGCTCTTCGATGGCTCGTTTCTGACGGCTCAAGAGCGTCCGGAGCTCTCCAGCCTCGCGACGCGCCCGCTGACCGAGGCCGTTCTTGGCGGCGGCGGCGCGGGCATCCGCTTCGTCATCGAGGAAGGGCCACAGCGATCGGTAGAGATCGGCGGCGTGCTCCGCGATCCGCTTCTGGGTAGCGCTGGGAAGCGCTGGGGCGCCCTTGGCGAGAAGCGACTCCGCGGTCTCGACAGCCTTCGCAATGGTGGCGGCGTCCTTGTAGGGCGTCAGGGTTGTAGCGGAGCCATCCCAGGCCGCGGCAACAGCGATGATCTCGTCGTGGAGCCGGGCCGCCCCCGGCCCGAAGAGGCTCAGGCGCGCGTATCCGACCGCCCGAATCACGCTGTCATCGGGCGCGATCACGCTGGCGACGCGGCTCAGGTCGTGTGCGCCAAAGCCCTGGGCCAGGAAGCGATCGAGGATGCGCTTGACGAAGGGATGGGCCAGGTGGAGTTGCTCGGTGGCTTCGGTCAGCCGTGCGAGCGGTTCGAAGGTGACCGGTCGCGGCGGGCGCTGGCGCCACTCCCAAAAGGCCTCGCCCCGTGAACGCGGCGGGCGGAGGCTATCGAGGGTGCGGTCCCAGGAACGATCGAGCTCGGGAAGGCTGTAGGTCTTGCGGCCTTCACGAGTCGGCTCACCTGCCGCAAGACCCGGGGCACCGGCCATGCGCAAGCCGACCTCGACCACGCCGCGAAGGGACTCGGAGCTCACCTTCAACGCGCGTTCGGAGGCTTCGAGGCGCCGCGCGGCCTTCGCCCGTTCGGCTTCGAGCTTGGCGATGACCCGGCGCTGGGATTCCAGCTCGGCATCGAGCGTTGCCGTGCTCGCATCCTGGCCGATGAGCTCGAGCTGGGATTGGGTCTTGTCCTGGATGCCCGGCGCCATAGTGGACTCGATGTCCTTCAAGAGCACCGCGCCGAGGGAGCCGAGCTCCTTCTGGACGATCTCGACCTTGCGAACGAGGGTTTCGAGAACCCGGTCTTCGGGACGATCGGGATAGATGAAGTAGTGGCATCGAACTTCGGGTGCCGGTTGAAGGGTGCGGTCGATGCGGCCGTTCCGCTGTTCGAGGCGGGCCGGGTTCCAGGGCAGATCGAAATGAAAGAGGTCGGCGCAATGCGCCTGGAGGTTGATGCCCTCGCCCGCGGCGTCGGTCGCGATCAGGATGCGAACCGGGTGTTCGTCAGGCGGCGTGTTGAACGCGCGCTGAACCTCGTCGCGAGCGTCGTCGCCCATGCCTCCGTGGAAGGCCATGATCCGCTCGTCGCCGCGGTCGGTGCCGGAGACCGCCTGGTCGAGGAGCTCGAGGAGGTAGCGCTTGGTGTCGCCCCATTCCGTGAAGATGATGACGCGGCGATCGGTCCAGGCGCGGTCCGCGCCGTCTTGGGTTTCGCCGACGGCTGGGCATTGGCAGGTACGCATCCAAGCAAGGAGCGCACGAATCTTGGCGTCCGGGTGCTTTCGCGCTTGCTCGGCCGTGGCGCGCAAGTCGGAAAGCAGCGCCGCGGCTTCTTCGGTGGGCGTGGGAAGCGCCGCGCTGTCCTTTGAGACGGCGACATCGTCTTCGGCGGCGACAGCGTCTTCATCCACGCCGTGCACGTCGGCGTCGGCCTCGGTGACCAGATCTTCTTGGAGCGCGGCGGTGGATCGCACGACGGGCCCGCCGCGTTCCATCACGGCTCGCGCGTGGACTTCGAGGGTTCGCGCAAACGCCTCCGGGCTGGACAAGAGCCGCTGCTGGAGGCGGATGAAGGTGAGTCGTCCGCGCCCCTTCTTCGGGGCGCACAGCTCCGTGTAGCGGGCGAGCTTGTGGGCGAGGTCGAGCTCGGTGCTGTCGCTGCCGCCCAGCGCTCGCGTGTCGCCTTCGCGTTCCTCTCGAGTCTCGGCATCGAAGCTGGTCTCTTTGGCCGACCATTCTTTGCCGTCGTGGGTGAGCGCAAGCTGGACGAGGAGCCTTCGAGGGAAACGTTCGACGTCGAGCTGGCGAAGGTCCCGCTTCAGGCGCCGCACCATCACGGGCATGAGCGTCTCGGGGCCCTCGATGGGGACGCCACGGGTGAACCGGGCGGGATCGAGGATTTCGAGCAGCGAGCTGAAGCTGTTGGAGTGCCCGTTGTGGGGTGTGGCGCTCAGAAAGAGGCGGTTATCGAACTTGCGGGCGAGCTCGCGGATGACGGTGGTGGTGTCGCTGTCGACGGCGTACTTGCTCCGGCTCGCGGGCGCGGCGACGTGGGCTTCATCGAGAATGAGCAGACCCTTGCGTGCGCGCGGCCCGAGGTGCGCCATCAGCGGATCGAAGTACTCCGAGCGCCGGAGGAGCTGGTGCGAGATGATGAACCGGTTGTGCGTGGCCCACGGGTTCACGCCGAAGCCCCGATCCTGGCGGCGGTAGGCCACGAACTTCTGGGTCATCACCTCGAAGCGGAGACCGAACCGGCGCTGCATTTCGTCGCGCCACTGAAGGCATATCGAAGCCGGACACGCGACGAGGACGAAGTCCGCTTGCTGGCGAAGAAGAAGCTCCTGAAGGACCAGGCCCGCTTCGATGGTCTTGCCGAGGCCCACGTCATCCGCGATGAACAGATTCGCCCGCGGAAGCTCCAGCGCCTTCATCAGCGGCGTGAGCTGATGGGCCATCAGTTTGATGCCCGCGCGGAAGGGCGCCTGGAAGCGCGTCGCATCGGCAGCGCTGACCGCGCTCCACTTCAGCGCGTGCAGGTACGCCCCGAAGTGCCCCGGCGGATCCAGACGGCCCCTTGGGTCGAGGCCCTCCGCCGAGGGGTCTTTGATCTGCGCTCCAACTTCGAGATCCCAAAGCACTTCCAGCGGCTGCCCGGGTGCGTCGTCGTCGAGGCACACCATCTCGACGAGCGCCGAGTCCGTGTCGCCGCCCGGCACGACCTCTTCGACCATCCACTGCCGGTGACGGGCCTGAACCACCTGGCCGGCCTGGGGAAGCCCCTCGTGGTGGTGGGCCGGAGGAGGAGGAATGGTCCGCTTCGGATCGATCCCCGCGGCCTCGAGCAGCCGCTCCTGGAGATCGCGGCGGCTCCGGCCATCATCCGCGATCCCGTGCCGCCGGCACACGGAGCGAAGCTCGTCACGCCCGAGCTCGAGCAGGATCGCCGGGAGCCTCCCGGAGAGCTGACTTCCCAGGTGGGCGGCCATCCGCCCCTTCGTCTGCCGCCCGGACTGCAGCCCGATCCCGAAGCTCCGGCTCAGATCGAGCAGGCGCTCCTGGTTGAGCGCTTCCAGTACCGTCTGCGGCGTCGGCGTCCCGGTCATCGGCTTTCCTCACCGGGGCCAGCTCCATGTCACGCAGGCCGCCCCCGGGGGCGGACGCCGAAGCTACCGTAAAGAGCGGCTTTGCCCAATGATGGCGATGAAGAGGATGCCCCGAGTGTCCTCGAATGAGGGTCCACGAGAGGGATGACTCGCTGGAATCCACGGGCAATTTTCCGGTGCGACCTGAGGGGCATTATCTAACTTCATATCCTTGGTTTGACATTAGTAGGTTGAATAGCTACCTTTCTAGGGGATGCCACACGCTCGCCCGATTCAGACCGCCGACCAGTGTTGCGCGCTGGAGAGCCTTGCCCCGTTCTCTGGAGGTCCATTATGCCCCTTACCCAAAAAGAGCTAGGCAAGAGGATCCGGGCGGCGCGCGAGGCGAATCGGATGACCCAGGATGAGGTCGCTTCCGAGTTGGGCGTTTCGCGTTCGACCGTCGTCCAGATCGAGGGCGGCAAGCGCTCCGTCTTGAGCATCGAGCTCGACCGCCTGGCGTACATCTTCGGACGCGACATGCGCGAGTTCGTCGCGGACTCCTTCGAGCAGCAGGACGCGCTCGGCGCCCTGTTTCGTGCTCAACCTGATGTCGCGGGGCAGCCAGCGGTCGTTGACAAGCTTCGAGAATGCATGGCTCTCGGGAGGGAGCTCACCAACCTCGAGTCCCTGGTCGATATCAATCGAGACCTCTCCGCCGTCGCGACGTACCCGTTCCCCCAACCACGGAGTCGCTGGGAGGCGATCCAGCAAGGCACGCGACTCGCCGATGAAGAACGGCGTCGCCTCGGCCTTGGTGTCGGCCCATCTCCGGACATCACGGAGTTGCTCGAGATGCAGGGAGTACGCACCGGAGTCGTAGACCTTCCGGATGACGTCTCAGGACTCACGCTGAGCGATCGCAACGTGGGACTGTTCGTCGTAGCAAATCGAACTCACCACCTCCTACGGCGACGGTTCTCGTTCGCGCATGAGTACGCGCATGTCGTCGTAGACCGTGACCGTTTTGGCCTCGTTAGCCGTGCCTCGGAACGAGATGATCTGATGGAGGTACGCGCCAACTCGTTTGCGGCGAACTTCCTCATGCCGGAAGAGGGCGTTCGGCAGTTCATCGCCACGCTGGGCAAAGGCAAGCCGAGCCGCATCTACACTGATGTCTTCGACGAGGCTGGGGCTCTCAATGTCGAGGGTCGAACGGAGCCCGGCAGCCAAGCTGTTCAGCTCTACGACGTCGTTCAGATGGCCCACCATTTCGGCGTAAGCCGCAGTGCGGCCCTCTATCGTCTGCGCAACCTGCGACTTGTCACTGGACCAGACTTCGATCGCCTGAAGGCATTGGATCAGTCGGGAAAGGGAAAGGAGCTGGCCGACCTCCTAGGACTTCCCGAGCCCGATCATCAGAGCGTCCGCAACGAGTTCCGCCATCGATTTCTCGGCCTTGCACTGGAGGCCTACCGACGAGACGAAATCTCGCGAGGGAAGCTAAAGGAGCTCGTGTCGATGGTCCGGCTCACCACTGATGAACTAGCCCGATTGATCGAGGACGCAGGTCTCGATGATGCGGAACCCGCTTCCATCGATGTCTGATGTCCACCCCTTCGCACCGAGTTGTCGTCACCGACGCAAACGTGCTCATCAACTTGATGCACGTCACACGGCTCTCACTGCTCAACGATCTTACCGGCTATCAATTCGTCGTACCCGACCACGTGCGTCTAGAGATCACGAATCCGGATCAGGCAGCGGTGTTGGACGAAGCTGTTACGCAAGGGTGGCTACGCGTCGAGGCAGTGACCGACATGGGTGCCCTCGCGCTCTTCGCGGAGCTCGTCACCCGCGTCGACCGTGGCGAAGCCGCCTGTCTCGCTCTTGCCGCGACGAACGGCTGGATGGTGGCATCGGACGAGAAGAGACGCTTCCGACGCGAAGCCAAGACACGCTTGGGCGAGTTCAACATCCTCCGCACCCAAGATCTCTTCGTTCTCGCCATCGATGCGGGCCTTATCACGGTCGAGGAAGCGGACGCCGACAAGGCCGTGCTGGAGAGGCACAGGTTCAAGATGAGCTTCGCGTCTTTTCGCGAGCTCGTGAAGCAGTAGTCCGAACAGAAGGAGCAGTACGAAATGGCCAAGCGCAAAGTGTATGACGTCAGCCCGAAGGGCAAGAACTGGACGGTTGACTGCCTCAATTCGGCGCGATGCCTTCCTTTCACATCGCAGCGCCAACAAGGATGTCGTGCGCCAACTGGCGGCGGACATCGAAGACGACCCCCGAAGAGCCGCGCCTCATGGTCTGGCTGGACGAGGCCGAGATTCGCCCCGGTCAGAGCATTCCAGGAATGGTCAACGCGGGGCTCGAGTGCTGTGGGCCATTTGGCTTCGCGAGCAGGAGTACGATCCCAAGCTCGCCACCTAGATCAGATTTCGCGTGCTACACGCCGCGGTGGACTGAAGCAGCGAGTCCGTCAATCGGAATGAGTGCGAACATGACCCCGACGCCAAGACGTCGAAACGCTGAAAGCACCATTTCCTCGACCAGCCTCCTGTGCCCCGGCAACGTGAGGCCGGATTCAAAGCACGTATCGATGGGTGAGTCGCGACTCCTGTGCCGTCCTTCTCGGCTGGCGCCCACTTCTCGTATTGCCGACTGCGCACCGGGCTGCTGGAGGGGACCATTGCATGTACTTGACACCCGCCGCTCTATCGATGGGACGCCGGTTCCGCGAGATGCTTCCCAGATTTTGTATACTGAACGGATCTTGAGCAGACCATGTACATCCCTGGAGCTCAAGTCACTGGTCGAGAAGCGGTCACGCGGGGAGCTTCTTCGACTGGCCCGCCTCGTACTGTACCTTGCCACCAAAGGGTGCGAGGCGAGGCGCACGCTGCGGTGCCGCCCGCGGAGGGCGAGTTGTCGAGCGACAACGAGGGGCTGGCCTGGGACGCGGAGGGCCTGGGACGAGGTCAATGCACCTGGGTGGGGCTGCTAAGAAAAGCGCGAAATCGAGCTGGACCTACACGTGAGTAGTCTCGACGGGATCTGTTCCCGTCGACGTCGCGTCACCCTTCCCGACCAGGAGATTTGTCGCCGCGTTGCGGCGACAGTTGGGCTGGGCCCATTTTCAGGGCCGCGCTGCTGGAGCTACCTATCCGCGGGTTGGGCGGCCGCAAACACGCGAAACTGCTGCTCGATGAGAGTTCCGTCGCCATGGTCGCGCTGGCGGTGTGCACGGGCGATGCGGGTTCATTACCCCAGCGAAGAAGCCGCATGCTCGGTATCTGGGTCACCGGGATGGCGGTCGGCGGGATCCCGTGGCGCAAGTTTGGTATGCTGAACGGGTCTTGAGTAGCCGGGAGACAGTCCAGGAACTGCAAGCGTTGGTCGAGAAGTTCTCGCGCGAGGAGCTGCTGCGACCGGGCCCGCCCGGCGCTCGCGTCCAGGGCATGCTGCGGCCAAGCGTACGCCATAGCGCCACCCGCGGAGGGTGAGTTCACTAGGGACGAGGACGGACTGGCGTGGGACGCCGAAGGGTGGGACGAGTTCAGTGCAGCGGCGTTAGATTCGCTGGTACGCTTTGTACCACCCGACGACCGGCGCCAACTTCTCGGCGCCGAAGGAGTATGATGGCGTCGTGAGTGCATGCCGGAACGGTCAGGTCACTCTGCGTGGCCGTCGAGATTGGGTAATCGAGCACAGGGTGCTGGCCCGAGTGCGCCTGCGTCCCAGTGCAGTCCGCGGGATGCCAGGAGCACTCACCCGGAGCGTCACCGAGAACGGCTCATGGTGACCGCACGCGTGCACGTCAAGCCAGAGCTTCTCGAATGGGCATGCGAGCGCGCGGGGCTTGGCGTCGATGCGTTTGCCGACAGCTTCCCCAAGCTTTCCGAGTGGGTCGCGGGTGGAGCGAAGCCCACGTTCAAGCAGCTCGAGGACTTCGCGAGGGTCGCACGCGTCCCCATCGGCTACCTCTTCCTCCCAGAGCCGCCCGAGGAGCCGCTCCCGATCCCGGACTTCCGTACCGTCCCCGGCGCTCAATTGCAGCGACCGAGTCCCGACCTACTCGATACGATCTACGCCATGCAGCGGCGCCAGGCTTGGCTGCGCGAAACGCTCCTGGAAAACGGAGCGGAGCCGCTTGCGCTTGTGGGCAGTGCCCGCGTTAGCGACGTGCCCCAGGCCATCGGAAACGAAATGCGGCGCATCCTCTCCCTGGAGGATGGATGGGCTCGTGGCATCGGCACGTGGCAAGAAGCGGTGCTCGAGTTGCGGCGTGCGATCGAAGCACTTGGTGTCATGGCCGTGATCAATGCGATCGTGGGCAACAACACGCATCGCAAGCTGAACGTAGCGGAGTTCCGCGGCTTCGCGTTGAGCGATCCTTACGCACCTCTTGTTTTCGTCAACGGGGCGGATGCGAAATCGGCGCAGATGTTCACGCTTGCCCACGAGTTGGCGCACCTGTGGCTGGGAGCGGAGGGACTTTCGGGGTTCGAGGACCTCCTCCCACGCGGCACGGAGGTGGAGGACTGGTGCAATCAAGCCGCGGCCGAGTTCCTGATCCCCGCGCAAGCACTCAAGCCCCGTTGGGCGGATGTCAAGCGCGATCAGGATTCTTTCGGCACGCTTGCCCGCGAGTTCAAGGTCAGCCCCATTGTCGTTGCCCGCCGGGCGCTGGATTTGCGCCTGGTTGGACGCGAGACATTCTTTGCCTTCTACCGTGCGTACGTCAAAGAAGAGCGCCGCCGTGGCGGGCGGCGGACGGGTGGTGGCGATTTCTACAACAACCAAAACACGCGGGTAGGTGCTCTCTTTGCGGGGCACGTTGTTCGAGCCGCGCTGGAGGGCCGGATCGGCTTCAAGGAAGCCTACGACCTAACTGGCCTTCGTAGCGGGGCCTTTCAAGAATACGCACAGCGCTTGGGGGTCGAGCTCTAATGGTGGTCCCGCGGTTCTACGTCGTTGACTCGGACGTCTTCATCACAGCCAAGAACCGATACTACGCGTTCGACATCTGTCCAGGCTTCTGGAAGAGTGTGATTCCTACCGACAGCTCAAGTCCGAGAACAAACCCTAGGCTCTCCTTGCTTAAAAGCTTCGGGGGCAGATCGGGTGATGTTGGTCATGCAGCCTCTGGCAATTGCTGAGGAATCTGGGTCTGAATGCGCTCTGGGGCGGCGTTGAGGTGGGCGGCTGCTCGTAAGCGTTCGTGAACGAAGTTGTCGAATGCTTCCCAGTCCCCGT
>JAKSBK010000322.1 GCA_022361155.1 Pseudomonadota bacterium | reverse complement strand
TAAGATTACGGTTGAAAGTCGGGCGCGCGCGGAAGGCGATGACATCGACGATATTTCGCTCCCGCAGGCCCTTGCTCGGAATCTACGAGAAATCTTGCTGTGGGGAGGCCTAGGTTTGGTTGCCCTATTGACCGTCGGTATCGGTTTCTATGTGTGGCGGCGTAAGCGAGCAGGCAAAGGACTTCTTCCGGAAAAAGTGGAACCGCCTCGGCCGGCCCATGAGATTGCTTTCGAACAGTTAAATGAACTTAAGAAATCCTCGCTTTTAAAGGATGGGCAGACAAAGCAGTACTACATCGAGATATCGGATATCATTCGTCGTTACATCGAAGGGCGATACTTCATTAGGGCTGTGGAGCTTACGACCTTTGAGTTAATTCAAGAGCTGGAGAAGGCTAGAGTGGAGGATGAATTCGTCCGGGCGATCCAAGAATTTCTAGAATTTTGCGATTTAGCAAAGTTTGCCAAGTATGTTCCAACTTCGGAAGAAAACGAGTTGTCCCTAATAAGAGCGTTCGATATCGTCGAAAAATCAAAGCTCGTGTACGATCAACCAACGATATCATCGGATATCCGGAAAGCGTCCACAGAAACACCTGAAAATGCAAAGGCGGGCGAAATCGCCGAGAGCGATGTTCTAATGGACAAAGCAGAAAAGAGCTAAAGATGTTTCGGTTTGCGAATCCTGAGTTTTTGAGCTTATTTATTCTCTTACCGATTCTTGCCTATTGGTATATCAGGAGAAATGTGAGGCGCGGCGGAACGTTGACGTACTCCAATTTGGGCTTCGTTAAAAGTGTCCAAAAGTATGCTGGCAAAAGAAACTACCGACACACAGTTTTTGCCCTTCGACTATTGGCTTTGGGTTTGCTGATTGTATGCTTTGCTCGACCACAAGCCGGACACACCGAGGAGGAAATCCTGACTGAAGGCGTGGACATCGTCTTGGCCATGGATATTTCAAGCAGTATGCTTGCCGAGGACTTCAAACCCCATAATCGCTTGGAGGCCGCCAAACTGGTTGCCGCCGATTTCATCGAAGGGAGAACCAACGACCGCATAGGCATGGTTGTGTTCGCTGCTAAGAGCTTCACACAATGTCCACTCACCCTAGATTATGGAATTTTGCTGAATTTCCTTCAGGAGATCGAGATCGGCCTCATAGAGGACGGAACCGCCATCGGCATGGCCATCGCAAATGCCGCGAATCGACTTAGAGATAGCAAAGCCAAGAGCAAGGTAGTCATTCTGCTTACCGACGGGCAGAATAATCGGGGTCAACTAGATCCACTCACCGCTGCCAAGGTCGCGGATGCCTTCGATATTCGGATTTATACCATCGGGGTCGGCAAGCGTGGCGACGCGCTTTTTCCAGTCGATGATCCCATTTGGGGAAAACGATATGTCCGGATGCCGGTTCAGATCGATG
>JAKSBK010000321.1 GCA_022361155.1 Pseudomonadota bacterium | reverse complement strand
CGTATCGATGGGTGAGTCGCGACTCCTGTGCCGTCCTTCTCGGCTGGCGCCCACTTCTCGTATTGCCGACTGCGCACCGCGCTGCCGGAGGGGACCACTGCATGTACTTGACACCGGCCGCTCTATCGAGGGTCGGGTCGGGTCGGGTCGGGAGCACCAGCCCGCTCTCTGTGCTACCTTGCTAGCCATGCGGACGAGTGGGGCGTTTCTGGTTATGACGACGTGTCTGGCGGGTTGCGGAGGTGAGGGCGACTCGCCTACGGATGTCGCGGGGGGCCTAGCGGGTGGGGATGGGGGCGTGGTGAGTAATGTAACGTGTGTGGCTGGTGGCCCTCGCCAAACTCATCTTGATCCGGGTGTGCGGGGGCAGGTGACCGGCACCAACGGAACATTTACGGACGAGTGCGATCCATCGGGCAACCTCATCGGGTACTCGTGCGAGTTTCGGCTGCAGTGTGCCGGCGGGCCTGACTGCTTTCCTTATACGGTAGAGACCGGCGTGGTCGAAAGCAGGCACTACGATTGTGACGGCCGTTGCGTCAACGGCGCCTGCGAAGCCAGCTGCCCGGAACAAGGCGACATTCTCGTGTATCTCGATATCGATGGCTCCGGCAACGTGACGTTCCGGAACGAAGCTGACAATCGTCGCTACGTCTGCACGCCCGACTCGCGGCCCGTGCATCGGTCGGTCCCGCCCGGGGACTGCGGTAACGCCAAGGCAGGCCAGCGGACGATCGTTGTTGGGCTGGGACTACGCAGCAGTTTCTGTACGGGCAGTCGAGTTGGCAACATAGCGACGGCAGAGCCAGGCGTCACGAGTGGAGCAGGCCCGGTCGACGCTGGATTGGGCCCGGTCGACGCTGGATTGGACCCGGTCGACGCTGGAACAGGCGGCGCGCAACCGAGGTGCCGCTATCGCGACTGCATGATCGTGCCGTAGAGTGCGCCATGGAGCGTGGACCAGCTTGAGCGAGCGTCCTGTGTACCGGCCTCCCGCCTAGGCGGCGCTCTTGCCGGTGCCCGACTTCGATGACGACGACTCGCCGGACGCCTTGGTCGAGGCCGTATCCGATGCGTTGGATTGGCCCGGGCCGGCCTTGGTCGATTCGCCTTTGTCCGCTTGCGCGTCCTTGCCGGGTTTCGACTTGTCGGGCTTGTCCTGCGGCGCCTTTCTCGAGCCGTAGCCGTCGGCGTACCAGCCTCCCCCCTTGAGAATGAAGTTACCCTGCGTGATCAAGCGGCGCGCCCTGGATGCCCCGCAGTTCGGACACTCCTTGATCGGGTCTTCGCTGATACGCTGCTCGCGTTCGAACTCGCTGGCGCAGCCGTCGCACACATACACATAGGTAGGCATCCTGAGCAACACCTCCACAAACGCCCTGACTACGGGCTCGCGGTCCCCACTGCCACCCTCATGACAGTTCGTCCGGTTCACCGGGATTTGCAAGTTTCTTGGACCACAGAATGGCGTCCGAGCGCTTGCCTCCCACCTGCAGGCCCCGCGCCAGCAGCCCGGTCTTGCGGAACCCGGAGCCGACGTACGCTGTAGAAAGCGCCACGTCTTCGCTGGGTGCGAATCCAAATGCGGATACGATGCCGCGCCGCCTGAGCTCGTCGGAAAACGAACGCAGACCCTCTACTACGGCGACCACGTCGGACTCGCTGCGTGGCGATCGCAGCACCTCGATCAGCGAGTGGCCGAAGCAGTCCTGGAACTCGGCCGAAAGGTAGTTCGCCTTGCCGCGCTTCGGCACGACCTCGAGGAAGAGCCTGAGCGCGTCCCGCCCGAACGGATCGAAGCTGCCGAGCCCGTGCCCCCTATGCCAGATCTGATCGCGGGCCTGGGCCGCGACGCTCATATCGACCCCACGCAGCGCTACGTGGCTTCTTGCGAGCTCCTTGGCGGCTTTCTTGGCCGCGTTGACTGTCCGGTCCGCAAGCCGCTGGCCCTTGTCGTCCACCTCGATGGAGGCGGTCTTATCGCCGATCACGCAGCCCACCAGAT
>JAKSBK010000320.1 GCA_022361155.1 Pseudomonadota bacterium | reverse complement strand
CTGCAGGTCGCACTTCTCCACGCACTCCTGCACGGCCTCCGCTTCGACATAGCACTTGGGTGGAGGAATGCTCACGAGGAGTTGGGACGGGCCCGCAAGCGCACTGGCCACCACGCCATCCACGGCCGCGGAGACCATGCCGCAGCTGACCTCGACCTCGAGCTGCCCTTCCGGTGGGTTGTCGGGCAGCTCCACGTCGAGCGCCTTCGCCATGGCCTCGCATACTCGATGCAGTTTCCGAGTGACCGCCCAACCCTGGTGTCGAAAATCGTTGGCGGCATCGATCAGTCGCTGCGCTTTTGTCAGCAGCTGCCCCTGTGGCGTCTCACGGCTGGCTCCAGCCACCCTGCACGCCGCCCGTGGCAGATTGCTCGCCCAGTCCACCTCGTTACAGGCGCTTGTTCCGGAAATCGCCGCAATACCTAGAGCCAGTCCGAGGTGTCTGTGCATAGTTTTGCCTTACCTCCCATCCTTCACCACGCGGCATTCGAACGCGCTCAGGTACGGTCCGCCATCGATGGCAGGATGATCCCTTTAACCTCAAGCTCCCGTAAAGTGCCCTATGACCGTGCCCTTGATGACCGACACCCCCAGCTACGCGCCGACCTCGAGCGCCGCCGGGAAGAGGAAGCAAGGCACCAAGGCACACAACCGGAGGCGGGCCCAAAGGACGCCGGGGAGTTTGGACCGTTTGGGCCCGAAGTAGGGGTTGCTTTCGGACTGCACGCGTTATCCGGAAATCGATCTACTGGGATTCGCGCGAACGACAGAACAACAACGAGGTTCGTTGGTGCACGTTTGGCACACCGAATAGGCTATCATAAACAAAACTACGTTCTTACTATGCTCCACTACGACGTGCAAACCGCTTCGCAGCGCAACCGCGCAGCGGCGAGTCACACATAACTCATCCCCAAAATCTATATTGGGGAGCAAAAACACGCAAGGCAGTCAAGCCGATTTTTGCGGCCACTTTCTCGGAGGCGAGGGGTGAATCGTATGTCCGCGCGTCCATCGCCGTCGAATGGGCAGGGCTCGCCTGTGTAACGCGATTGCGCCAACGAGATGGCAAGCGGTACTAGTCTCGCGTAGTCTCGAGTTACGCGGTCACTCGAGACTACGGTGGGCAGGGCGCGTTGCATACCCATAGCCCTCCTGCGCAGTTCTTCGCCATCCCGACACCGCAGCTAGAGAACATGCAGCCGTCGGCTGCCGCACCGCAATAAAGGGTGCAGTGCGTTGTCTGCCCTCGACAAGCTACGCTGCAGCCCTCGCTGACTCCGGCGCATCGAACCTCGCAGTTCGCGCCCATGGCGCACGTCACGTCCACCAGAGCCGCTCCTCGTCCGTCCACGACGCAGTGGGCTCCGGTGCAGTGCACGGTATGGTTGGCCATCGGCATTCCACCGATGGTGCAGCTGGTGAGGGGGTCGCAGCGGTAGCTGCATTCCGTGCCCATGCACTGCAGATCGCAGCACGGCGCGTGACAGGCGCAAGGGCCGGCGCCGCAGGCAACCACGTTGGGACATACCCCGCCGTGCACACCGCCGGCGCCGTGCATACCGCCGGCGCCGTGCATACCTGCACCGCCGTGCATACCGCCGGCACCGTGCATACCGCCGGCGCCGTGTGTTGCTGCGGCGCCGTGTGTTGCTGCGGCGCCGTGTGTTGCCGCGGCGCCGTGTGTTGCTGCGGCGCCGTGTGTTGCTGCGGCGCCGTGTGTTGCTGCGGCGCCGTGTGTTGCTGCGGCACCGTGTGTTGCTGCGGCACCGTGTGTTGCCGCGGCGCCGTGCGAGCTTCCCTCAGCACCCACGTAGCAGCCGACGAGCCACAAAGGAGCACAGACCATTAGCCCGCATCGGTCACCAACTTCGAGCCGCTCCATCATCGTACCGCTCCACGGGAGTCTAGCGCATCCGCGCTGCGCCGCCTACCTGTAAGCTTGTGCTATGGGATAGCGCCTTCCAGGACCGAAGGCTTTGCGCGTTACGATCAAACCGGGCGGCATCTGCCGGCGCTTGTATTCGTTTACGTGGACCATGCGCAGCACCCGTTTTACCGTCCGAGCATCGAAGCCCTGCCTGACGAGCTGCTCGTGCGAGTGTCCGTCTTCGATGTAGCCCTCCAGGATGGCGTCGAGCACTTCGTAGGGCGGCAAGCTGTCCTGGTCGGTTTGGCCCGGCTTGAGCTCGGCACTCGGGGGTTTGGTCGTGATGCTTGCTGAGATGAGGTCGCGGCCGGCCTGCCGATTGATCTCGCTCGCAAGCCGGTAGACGAAAGTCTTGGGCACGTCACTCAGCACAGCAAGCCCACCTGCCATGTCGCCATACAGTGTGCAGTAGCCCACCGCGATCTCGCTCTTGTTTCCAGTCGTGAGCAGGAGATGCCCGGCGCGATTCGACAGTGCCATGAGCACGGTGCAGCGTATCCGCGCCTGGATGTTCTCGAAGGTGGTGTCATCGCCTCGGGACGGCGGCAGCCCTTCGAGCTCGGGCTCAAGCAGATCCAGGAAAGACTGAAAGACCTGGTCGATCGTCACCTGCCGGTGCCCTATTCCGAGTGCGGCAGCGAGCTCGCGCGCATCGATCGCGCTTTGGGCGGATGAGTAGCGGGTAGGCAGCGCCACTCCGAGCACCTTGGATGCACCCAGGGCGCGTGCCGCGATGCAGGCGGTTACCGCGCTGTCAATGCCGCCGGAAAGGCCCAGCACCGCGGTCTCGAATCCGCACTTGGACGCATAGTCTCGAACACCAAGCGTGAGCGCGGACAGCGCCGCCGCTGGATCGGTTGCTGGCAACTGCCGCTGGGGGCCTCCGGGGTTCAAGTCGGCGACCACACAGTCCTCACGAAAGGCCGCGGCTTGCGCCCACACAGCGCCGTCGGGTCCGTAGATCGCGGAGGCCCCATCGAAAACGAGGTCATCGTTGCCTCCGACCTGGTTCACGACTACGAGAGGAACGCCGCTGATCCGGGCAACCGAGGACAGCATCTCCTCACGCTGCCTACGCTTGGGCAACGTGAACGGCGACGCCGAGAGGTTGATCAAGACTTCGGCCCCTTGCGCCAGGCAATCGGCTACTGGATTGCACGCGTAGCGCCCGTGCTGCGGCGAGCTTTGGACGTTCCACAGGTCTTCGCACACACTCAATCCGAGTCGCACTCCAGCGACCTCGTGCACCCCCACGGCGTCGCCAGGCTCGAAGTACCGATCCTCGTCAAAGACGTCGTAGGTAGGCAAAAGACGCTTGTGCACCACGGCTTGGAGCGTCCCCCCGGCGATCACCGCGACCGCATTGCGCAGCCTTCCGGTGCCTGCGTGTTGCGGGACGCGGCTCGGGTAGCCGACCAGCAGCGTCAATTCCGTTGGAGCCTCGCTCGTGAGCGTTTGCAGCCAGGTCTCGCAGTCACGGACGAACGCGGCGCGATCCAGCAGATCGCGCGGCGGGTAGCCGCACAGCGAGAGCTCGGGAAACACGGCCAAGACGGCGCGCTTGGCAGCAGCTTGCCGGGCGAGCTCGAGAATGTGGCGGGTGTTCGCCTCCAGAGCGCCCACGGTGGGATTGGTCTGGCACAGGGCAATACGCATCAGGCCTGCTCTTGTTGGAGTGTAGCCTCTTGCAGCCTGGCGGCGCGTGTCCATGTTGGGCGCAACGAGTTGCCCGCTATGACACAGCGCTGTGGTCCAAGGGGGCTGATGTGAGCGCACCCATCGGCAGGCGCCGCTGGCTCGGTGCCCTGCTGCCCACGGTGGCCGACACGGTGACACGCGCCGTGGCGCCTTCCTTCGAGCTCGAGGCGCAACGCAGGCCTCCGGGAGCGTGCCCGGAGCCGCTCTTTCTCAAGCGCTGCACGCGCTGCGGCGACTGCGTAAAGGCCTGCCCCCACGATGCCGTGCATGTCTTCAGCGAGCAGGCGGGCGCGCTCGCTGGCACTCCGGTGATGGTGCCGGAGCAGCGCGCCTGCCACATGTGCGACGGCTTCCCCTGTGCCGCCGCCTGCGAGGAAGGTGCACTGAGCAGCCCCGCCAGCGCGCTTTGGCCGCTCGGAAAGGTCCGCATCGAGGCGGGACGCTGCATCGCCTTCGCCGGACCCGAGTGTGGGGCCTGCGTGGGCGTGTGCCCTGGCGGCCTGGTTTCCATCCGTCTCGAGCGATGGCGACCGGAGCTCGACCCCGAGACCTGTGTTGGATGCGGCCTATGTATCGAAGCCTGCCCCACGACGCCACCCGCGATCGAGATGCTGCCGCTCGATCCAGCGAATCAGGGCCAAGCATAGGCTCATGCGTTCAGCCTGGATCGGCTGTAGCTAGGCGCCCGGCTGAAACAGCAGCGGGAACTCGGTTTGGGTGTCGTCGGTCGCCGCAGGAAACCGCCACAACTTGACACTCTTTTTGACGCATGCAGCCAGCCCGGGCAGCCCGGCCACAGCGCCCTTGACGCTCACGCGCTTGACGCTGCCGGCTCGACCCACGGTCACTCCCACGGTCAGCTTCACCGGCTCTTCGTAACCGCTGGCCCTCAACGCGCTTTGGTAACAGCGCTGCAAGCGGGGTCGCTGCTTGATGACGACTGCCGTAAGTTGGGCGCGCTTCAGACCCTTGCTGCGCCTACGAACAGGATTCTTGTCGGGCTTGCTCCCCAGGGTCGACGGTGGTTCGGACACGCCCTCTCCCGTCATGCGCCGGAGCATGTCCACGTCCGCCTGCGACAGCGCCGGGCTTTCGGCACCTTGTCGCTTGGGGCGCGGTTTCGAGCCGCGGCCCGAACGCGAGCTGGGACGAGCTCGTGCCTTGATCACCTGATCCGGAACCGCCCCCTCGATTTCGTGCGGCTCGAGCTCGATGCTGGCGGCCGGAGGCTGCGCTGGAGCCACGGCTGCGCGAGCCACCTCGGCAGGCGCGGCCGCCTGAGGTTGCGCGGCACGGGACTCCGGTTTGAACAGCCAGACCCCCAGCACGACGCCCAGCATCAAGAGAAGCGCCCCGCTGCAAAGCGCGACGAACATGGGGCCCAGGAAGGGGCCGCGTACGCTGCCTGCATCCTCGCGAGCAGCCGGCAGTTCGGCCGACGGCCGAAGCGGTTCGGCCGCTGGGGCCGAGGCAGCGGCTGTGGCAGGCGAGAGCGCGGGTGCAGGGGTCGGGGTGGGGGTCGGTGCGGCCGGGAGCAACGCGGAGTCGTTGTCGGGAGCCGATGGGATCGGCACCGGCGCTTCGGCAGCGGGTGGCGTGGCTGCGACCGCTGGCGTGGGTGGGGTCGCTCGGGCTTGGGCAGCAAGACGATCTTCCAGCGAGATGACCTTGCGTTCTCGGGCTCGCGCGGGAGCAGCAGGACGCACCGACCCGGCGGCTGGTGGTGGCGGGGCCAGGAGCGCGGCCAGTTCCGGAAGCTGGGCAATGGCCACCCAGTCGTCCATCCCCTCACACCACGCCAGCGACTCCCCATTCACGGCCCCGGCCGCGATCTTGCGCGCCAGCTCTTCCCTGCGCATAGGCCCGACCGGAATGTCGTTGATGGCCACATGCCAGTGCTCGTTCGCCTCGGGGCTGGGCGGTGTCGTATGCCTAGCTACGCGTCGCTGGAAGTCGGCGCCAAGCGCGGAGCCTTGCGTCTCGGCAGCGCCTGATGGGGGGCGGGCCGGCGCCCGAGCAGAGGCAGAGGCCGCCGTCGAGGCCGTCATGGCCCGTCCACGGATCAGGATTTCCTCGCCGCAGCGCCTGCACGTCATGCGCAAGGTTCGGCCGGAGACCTTTTCGTCGGCGATCTGGTACTTGGCCTTGCAGTTTCCGCAGAGGAACTTCATGGGATCGCGTGTTTCGGACCTTCATCGGGTCGCCGCGCCATCATGCTAGCCTAGCAGCGAGAGACCCGCATGGGTGCCAGCGCTTGAGTGACCGCCGCTTGAGTGACTCCGGGATGGGTAACGCCCGCTGGAGCGACCAACGTGGGGGAAGGTTCGTTTGGGACGTAAACGGCGAGCGTGCCTGCCTCTTGATGCGCGCGGCTCGCTCACCTTGTCCCCTGTATCCGTGGTCCCCCGTATCCGTGGTTCGTTGCATGGGCAAATCGGGCCCATAGTCCAGTATCGCCGCCGGATCCACACCAAGCGCGCCAACGCGGTCCCGGGCTACATGCCGGAGACCAGCTTGTATTGGCCTTGCTCGCTGGCGAGGACAAGCCTGTGGGGCTCGAGTCGCCGCTCCCAGTGAGGGCCGTCGGGCGTGCTGACACGAAACCAGCCAGTGTAAAGGACATCGACCAGTACGCGATCGGGCAGGTAGGTCAACCCCCGGTAGGAGATCTGGTAGCGGGCAGCCAGCACTTCGTGCTTCATTCGCTCTAGCCCATCACGCAGGGTGTCGTAGTCCACGTCGTCGTCGCCACGGGGGGTGCCCATGTCGTCGAAGTAGTTGCGCGAGGTCAGCGCAAGAAGGCTGGCGGCGTCGCGTGCTTCCACCGCAAGGCGGTAGTTTTCCACAAACTCGAGGACCTTTCGGTTTCTTGTGGTGTCCTCGACGTGTGTGTTGGGTATCACCTCGCGCGCACACCCGTACGACCAGCACAGCGCTGCCAGACAGGCGAAGGCCCTCGCGAGTTGCCCCACGTCCGATCTTCTAGGTAGTGCCCGTCCCGAAACTCCGGACCGGGCACGGTGCAGCGCCGCGGGGTCGGACGGCGCGCCGACGAACCGAGGAAACGCAGCGAGGGCGGCTGGGATCGAGCTTGGAATTGAGCAAGGTCGAGTGTGAGACGGTGTGGCAGACGGCCTCGCGCCGCAAGCCAGGCG
Organism: Pseudomonadota bacterium; assembly: GCA_022361155.1. NCBI lineage: Bacteria > Pseudomonadati > Pseudomonadota > Pseudomonadota bacterium. Next base: position 20,915 of record JAKSBK010000320.1, on the reverse strand, counting down.
ACGGGAGTGAGTCTTGGAACGGGCACTAGGTAGCAAGCCCATCGTCGTTGCCCTCCTACCGGCGAAACCGCTGCGCACGAGCTCCGGCCGCGGCTCCTGCCATTTTTAGCATGGACGGCCGCTAGTCGACGACAAAGAACACCATGGCGTCGTAGGCGGCGTGCGTGTAGACTGCCACCGCGAACCCTCGAAGCCCGTAGAGCAGGCTCAAGAACAGACCCGCCAGCGTCCTGAAGGCAAAGGCGTGCCAGCCGAACGGATCGCCGGCCGCCCCCACGTGGTGCATGGCGGAAAAGGCCAGTGACGATGCGATCGCTGCGATCGCGAACGCGTGGGCTCGCCGGATGCGTCCAGCGCGCTCGAGAGCGAATGCTCCGCCCGAGAACAACGCCACGCGGAACACGGCCTCTTCGTGGAATCCCGCGCCCGCGGCCATGACGACTTTGTCCACCGGACCCAAGGGAGTCGCGTTCGGAGTCCACGACACCATTCCCTCGAGCGCCCAGCCGAGCAGGCCCAGCATGAGCAGGGCCCAGCATGCGCTTTCCACGACCACCGGCAGGAGCGTCGCGGGCCGGGCCGTGCCCCGTTCGCGCAGCAGCGCCCCGGCTCCGACAAGCCCTGCCGCGTAGGTCAGGGTGGCCCCGAGGTAGCCCCACAGGCTGTAGTCGAGAAGCTCCAGCGTGAGCGATGTGAATAGATCCACGCCGTTACGCCTATCGATCCACACGATGCCCAAGTGGTAGGTGAGAAAGACCGGAACCGTAAGCACAAGACTGGTCAGCGGATCGGGACGACGAGCCAGGTAGGCCAGCGCGCGCTGCATCCCTCTTGCTAACGTGAAACTTCCGCTTCCGGCTAGTAAGCAGTAACCGGACGCGCGACTATAGCCGGTTCGATGAAGCTGTTCGTGCATATCGAGGGGCGCTGCCGGGAGGTGGATGTTCGTGAGCTGTCGAGCGGTACACTGCGGGTGTGGCTCGACGGCCAACCTCTTGACGCCGAGGCCGTACCGGTAGCCGGTGGAGTAAGCCTACGCTTCGGTACCAGGGTATTCGACGTTCAGGTGGGCGGCCGGGCTGACGATCTCGGCGTCTGCTGTCAAGGTTTGCGCGCGCGAGCGCAGGTTCGGACCCAGCGCGGGGCGGGCCGAGCGCGCCGCAACACGCTGCACGCCCAGACGGAGCTGCGGGCACCGATGCCGGGCAGGGTCGTCAGGGTGCTGACCCGAACCGGTCAGCCCGTTGAGCCGGGACAGGCTTTGGTCGTGGTGGAAGCCATGAAGATGCAGAACGAGCTACGCGCCGCCAGCGCGGGCAACGTCGCTGAAATCGCCGTCAATGAGGGCGACGAGGTCGAGGCCGACGCGCTGCTGGTGCGACTACGAAGGACACTGGATGTCCTCGGCGGGAGTAATGGGCCAGATCGCTGAGGGCTGGGCTTCGCCCGGCGCGTTCGTGCGACAGAAGGACATGCAGAGCATATTCGAGGAGCGTGGACGGCGCCGTGCGGCGTTCGGAACCGGTGAAATGGTTTATGACTCCCGCAGAGGACATCTAGCCGCTGGTGTCTGAGCCGTTGTCGCGCGCGTGCTTTGTCGCGCGTAGCACGACGAGCTCCCGCTCGAGCCGCTCGAGCTGGGCGTCACGCTTGGCAAGGGCAGCTCGCAGCTCGCGCGCCTCGCGCCTCGCGTCCTCGTGTTCGACCAACCTCGCTTCGAGGTCGACCACCCGGGCTCGCAGCACGCCCGTATCCCGCACCGACTTGGCCTCGATCTCGCGCAGCTGCGCCTCCTTTCGCGCCAGGCGCGGGCGAAGCGCATCGAGCGCGTGGCGCGTGTGCGCCAGCTCCGCCTCTGCGCGGGCAAGCCGAGCGGTTTGCTCCGGTGCCGCCGGCGGTGGGCTCGACGCATCCATCGCGGGTGGCCAGCTCACGCTGGGCGTCCGAGGCGCTTTCGGGATATCGAGCTGGCTCGGCCAACGATCCGCTGTGGGCTCATGGCTCGCCGGCGGCGCCCCGCTGCCGACACGTCGTGCCCGAGGGACGGGTTGAGAGTTGCGCTGCTCCGGAAGAGCGTCCGCCCCTTGATCCCAAGGGAACATGCTTGATTCCTCGGAATCGGCATCCTTGAGGCCGAGGTTTTCGAGCTCGATTTCCAGCGGGGCCTTGCGTCGCCTGGGTCTATCGTCTGGAGGGGAGGGCCCGGAATCGTCGCTGCTCATCTCCGTTGACCTTAGCTGCTTCGTGTGGCACAAGCCACGCTGACATCCCATGGTATCGAATTTGATCACGTCCGGGCACCCGGCTGGAGACCACCTGGACGAGCTGACCGACGACGCCGTGGCCGGAGAATTCCGGCTGTGGCAACGTCGGCGCGGCCATCGCTATTCCTTGGACGACGTTGCCACGGCCTGGGAGGCGGCCCTGGCACTACCCGAGGCGCTGCACTGCCTCGACCTTGGCTGCGGCGTTGGTTCGGTGCTGCACATGCTTGCCTACCGCATGCCGCGAGCTCACTTCGTCGGCGTGGAGGCCGAGCCGGTGTCCTTCCGCCTCGCCGAGCGTAACGTAGCCCGCAACAACCTGTCGGGACGCTGCCGGCTCATCCAGGGCGATCTGCGCACCTGCGTGGACCCGCTTGCCCTGGGACGCTTCGATCTGGTCACGGGCACGCCGCCGTACTGGCCTCCCGGAACCGCCACCGCGTCTCCCGATCGGCAGCGGGCAGCAGCCAGAATCGAGCTGCGCGGCGGCATCGAGGTCTACCTGTCGGCAGCCGCGCGCGTGGTGTCGCCCGCGGGCCGGGTCGTCGTGTGCGCCGATGCCCGTCACCCAGAGCGAGTGGAACAGGGAGCGCGCGGCGTGGGACTCACCCCTGTGAGGCGACGGGACGTGGTGCCGATAGTCGACCGCAAGCGCGCGCTGTTCAGTGTCTGGACACTGGGCTGCGCGCTGGCGGGTTCCGGGTGCGAGCGCGCCCGCACGCTCGTGACCCGCGACAGCGCCGGGGCACGGACAGCAGACGCCCAGCTGCTGCGCAGCTTTTTCGGACTGCCGCCGAGCGCGCCGTGCAGCTAGCCGAACCCGGCCACCCTTTTTTTGACCCGGCGATCCAACCGGCCGAAGGTAGAAGCGAGTCGCGCCATGCACTCGGAGCGTACGGAGCAACAGCAACGCGATCGGATCAAGGGCTACCGGCTCTGCGAGCGCATTGGAGCGGGTGCCACGGGGGTCGTTTATGCCGCCGAACGCTTGGCGGACGGGTTGCCCGTGGCCATCAAGATGCTGCGTTGTGCCGTGGCCAGCCAGCCCGAGCTTTCACGCCGGCTCTTGCGCGAGGCCGAGGTAGGGCGGACCGTGTCGCACCCCGGAGTGCCAACAACGCTCGCCGCCGATCGCAGGCCCGACGGCTCGCCGTTCTTGGTGATGCCGCGGCTTACCGGTAGCAGCCTAGCTTCACTCCTGCGGCGCGGTCGGATTCCAGACGTGCCGACGATCGCGGCGCTGGCTGCCCGGGTGGCGGAGATACTGCATGCCGTGCACGTAGCTGGCTACACCCACCGTGACGTCAAACCGGAGCACATCGTGCTCGAGCGCGACGGCGACAAGCGCGTGCGCGTCTATCTGATCGACTTCGGTGTGTGTGCCAGCAGCCGCTCGAGCCACGAGGAGCGCGAGCTCGAACGCGGCAAGGTCTTTGGCACGCCGAGCTACGTCTCACCCGAACAAGCTTCCGGCGATCCCGAGGTGGACGGGCGCGCGGACTTGTTCTCGCTCGGGCTCGTCATCCACGAAGCGTTGACGGGCAGACCCGTCTTCGAAGGAGGCAACGTCACGAAGCTGTTGTTGCGGATCATCCACCAGGATGTGCCGGGTTTGGCTGAGATGCTTCCCAACGTGGACCCGGAGTTCGCGCGGGCCGCGGCCACCCTGCTTACACGTGACCGAGCGCAGCGCATGCCGTCCGCGCGGGCTGCCGCGCGAGCGCTGGCGCGCTTCGCAGGCCCGAACGCCAGAGCGCACGAGCTGCTGCTGGCATTGCTTGCGGATCAACCGATCGTGGTTTCTGCACCCGCCGTGCTCATGCCCGAGTCGCTGGTTGCGGCATGAGCTCGACGCTGGATGCCATGATGCTAGCTTTATGTTCAGCATATCGGCGACACACCAAGCCCGGTGTCGAGCCTGCCTGCTCTGCTCACCAAAAGCCTGTTGCTCCCCGGTGCGCGCTGGTCCATCTCGCACTTGCCTGCGTGCAGGCGACAAAGTTACCCTTCTAGCCGGATCCGGAAGCTGCATGGCCAGTGTCCTGGATCGGTATTCGGGCTCCAAACACCGCTGGCTGTGTTGCTCCTCCTAGAAATACCCGCAGTATTCCTCGCCGTCGCGCCTTGCCGGCGACGCCCGGTCCCCAGCGATCTGCACAGGTCGTTGTGTGGCGGGTCCTAACGGATGGCCAGGTACCTGCTGAAGAGCAAGACGCTCCTCGCCGGCCTCGGAGTCTTCGGGGTCGGTGCTGCGCTGGCCGTCTTCGCTCCGATGGCGCAGCCCGCGGCCCTGTCCGTGGTTGCGCTGTCCACGATCGCCGCATTTCTGGTCGTGCTTGCCGGCGCCAACCTGCACTACGAGCTGCAGGTTGTGCGCGAAGCCATCGATCTCGTGCAACGAGGTGAGCCACCGGTCGCTCCCGCCGACGCCTCGCCGCAGCTGCTGGCGGTGCTCGAGGATCTGACCCGTCTGCTCGCCTCCCTGAGCAAACGGGAACGCGGTTTCGAGCAGCGCTCGCACGAGGCGGAAAACGCCCTGCGCTTGCTGCGCCGGGCGACCGACGCGGTCAGCGACGGCGAGCTCCCGGCCCAGGCCGCCGACGTGCCGGCCCAGGTGGCGGAGATCCTGGACGTGCTTATACGGATCGCGCGCCATATCGACGGTCTCAAGCAGCGGAGCATGGAGGCCGAGCGCAAGGCCGAAGCTGCGCTCGGTACGGCTCACAAGCGCCTGCAGCAGGTCACACGCGAAGAGCGGCAGCTCGCCAGCCAGCTGCAGGCTTTGGCGGCCTTGATCGAGCGGCAGGGCGAAGCAGTCGACCAGGTGGCCGAGTCGATTGGACGGATGACCGAGCAGCATCGCGACGTCTCGCGCCACGTCGAAACGCTGGCGTCGAGCGCAGAGGAGTCCTCTTCGTCCATCTTGGAGATGAAGGCGACCAGCGACGAAGTCGCCGAGAACATGGCGAACTTGGCGACGAGCGTCCGCGACACGGTCTCCTCCATCGAGGAGATGGCCTACAGCATCCGGGAAGTCGCAAGAAACGTCGATGCGCTCTCGCTCATGGCGGAGGAAACGTCCTCTTCCATGAACGAAATGGACGTGTCCATCGATCAGGTCCAGTCTAACGCCAACGAAACGGCACGCCTATCGGAAGAGGTGGCCGCCGACGCGGAGCGCGGGGCTGACGCCATCCTGCGGACGATCGACGAAATCAACCGCATCAAGGAATCTTCGCGTGAGGCGGTGGAAGTCATCGTGTCGCTCGGTGACCAAATCGATCGGATCGGAGACATACTGAGGGTCATCGACGACGTGGCGGAGCAGACGAACCTTCTGGCACTCAACGCTGCCATCATCGCGGCACAAGCGGGTGAGTACGGCAAAGGCTTCGCGGTCGTCGCCGACGAGATCAAGCAGCTGGCCGAGCGTTCCGGCGACAAGACCAAGGAGATCGCCGATCTGATCAAGCGGATTCAGGAGGCTACTCGAGACGCGATCGTGGCGGTGGAACGCGGCGCCACGACCGTGGATAGAGGTGTGGACGTGTCCGCGGAGGCCGAGCAGGCGCTCAAGAAGATCCTGGACTCGTCTCAGAAGTCGACAGGAATGGTGCGCGCTATCGCGCGCGCAACAGTCGAGCAGGCGAAGGGGTCACGCCAGGTCACCGACGCCATCAGCCGCATCGCTGAAACCGTGCAGCAGGTGGCGGGGGCTACCGCAGAGCAGGCTCGTGGCTCCGAGTTGATCATGAAGAGCGCGGAAAAAATGCGCCACATTACCCAGCACGTAGAACGCAGCTCTCAGGAGCAGTCGCGTGGCGGGCGCCAGATCACGCAAGCTATCGAGAACATCTCCGATATGGTCAACCAGCTACATCAGTCTCAGCGCCAGCAGGCCAAGGGATCGGAGCAAACACTCGCCGCCATGACCCAGATCCAGCAGCAGAGCCGACAGCAAGAGCAGCAGGTACGCGGCCTGAGCGCCGTGGCGGAACACCTGAGGGAGACGACGAGCGACGTGCCGGAGGCCCAGGCCGAGGCCCACAACTAGCCTAGTTTCGACCGGGCACTAGGTAGCGATCCCCCCTCGGCACTCCCTGTGTTAGACCAACCTCGCCGGGAGCGATCGGCGCTGAACCACCCGGCGGTGCGTCATGTTCAATATCGGCTTCGGCGAATTCGCGATTATCGCACTTATTCTCATAGTCGCCGTGGGACCCGAGAAGCTGCCCGCGATGATGAAGGTGGTCGGCAAGACGCTGCGGCAGTTCCGGCGTGCCAGCGACGAGCTGCGTAGCGCGATCGCCCTGGACGAGCTGATGCGGGATGACCTCACGTCTCCGCCCCGCTCACCTCCCCTCCCGGAGCCCCCAAAGGACCCGGTCGCCCGCCACGAGGGCCCCACCGAGCTTGACACCGAGGCGCCGGCGCAGGCTGGGCCGGCCCGGATCCCGCATGAGCAGGTTTTCGACGAAGACACCCAGGTCTTCGACGCGGACACCCGTGTAGATTCGGGGGCCGCCAAGCACCGCTCCGCCCCGCCGGCGTCGCCGCCACCAGGTCCTGTGTCCCCGGCGCGGGCCGCGCCACCCAGACCCTCGTTGACCGCTCCGCCCCGTCCCGCTCGCGTGCCCGACCCTGGTAGGGGTTCGTCGGGGCATGCGCATGCACCCCCCGCCACCGATGCAGGTGACGATCCCTCGCCCGGCGGCTCGTCCGATGGCTGACGAGGAGCGCATGCGCCCTCAGCTCCCCGAGGACGACGTCCAAATGGGCGTCTTCGAGCACCTGGGCGAGCTCAGAATGAGGCTCATACGTGCGATGCTGGGGGTGGTACCGAGCGCCGGGATCGCGTGGTTCTTCAAGGAGCGCTTGCTCGAGATCCTGATCGATCCGCTCAGAGCGGCCTGGCTGCGTTTGGGCTTGGGTGAGCCCACGATCCACTTTGCGAACGTCATCGATCCCCTGGTGGCCTACTTGAAGATCGCGGTCGTAGTGGGTCTGCTGATCGCGAGCCCGTGGGTTTTTTGGCAGTTGTGGGCCTTTGTTTCCCCCGGGCTGTATCTGCGCGAAAAGCGGCTCGCCGCACCGTTTGTGGCGGCTTCCACCGTGTGCTTTGGAGGTGGCGCATTCTTCGGCTACCTCGTGGTCTTTCCCATGGGTTTCGAGACCTTCCTCGGCTTCGCTGGAATGCTGCCCAGTCAAGGCGTCCGGATCCAACCGACGATCATGATCACCGAGTACCTGACCTTTTCGACCCGGATGCTGCTGGCCTTCGGAGTGGTGTTCGAAATACCCGTGGTAGTGAGCTTCTTGGCGCTTGCGCACATCGTCAACTGGCGCCAGCTGTTACATTTCGGACGCTGGTGGGTCGTGCTGTCCGCGGTGCTGTCCGCCCTGCTGACCCCGCCGGATGTGGGCTCGCAGCTGTTGATGATCGCGCCGCTGAACCTCCTGTACTTCGGCTCGGTGGGGTTAGCCTACCTGCTCGGCCCCAAGCCCCCAAAGAGAACCGGCACACGCTAGCTGACTGGCGGGGGGTCGATGGGTACGAAGATATCGGTACGCAGCTTCTCGGGCGCGACTTTGTCGGGATTGCTCATGTAGATCTCCCACGAGCTCCTGGTGACAGGGCGCCGGATCGTCTTGGCGTGGGCGAAAAGCGCCTGCCAGGTTTCGGCCAGCCCGGTGTACGGTCCAACGTGGGTTGCGCAAAGAACCTCACCGCCCGCGGTTTGGCCGCAACCGATGTCGCCTTCGCCCTGCATTGCTTCGGCCACGAGAAAGCCCGGCTGCACGTCGAAGTCTCCGGTCTCCTGGTTCACGAAGTGATAGACCGTGAGCGGTGGGCTCGTGGCGGTGACCCCGCGCTCGTTCAACCAATGAAACACGCGCGGCAGGATCTCGGCATACGCCGCCTTCAGGTCTTGTTGTTTCGCGACACGCCGTATCCCGACGTAGTACTGCGGATCCAGCGTCTTGACGCAAGGTGTAATCGACATGGCCCCAGTTTGGACGCTGCCGCAACGGGCCGCAAGCCAATCCCCGGCCGTTTGATCACCGACAGCCGTTGTCCCCAGTACCCCCCAAAAAAGCATGCGTTCGCGTTCACCGGCGATATGCACGCCGCGGGCGGGAACGGCTCTCGCCCTCAACCGCAAGCACGAGCGCATCGAAGGCGTCCGCGACCTCCTGCTGCGAGAACTTGCAAGCGCCCGTAGGTTGTCGAGTTCGCCCGCGCGGTCACCACGATCGATCCGACCCGTTGGTCGAAACCGAACCTCCAGCCACGCGACGCCACACCCCGCGCGTCTCGCGGGCTAGGTCTTCAAACACCACGTACGTCGCAGGCAGAAAGAGCAATGTGATGAACGTGCTGGTGAGCAGACCGCCGGCGATGATGATAGCGATCGAGTGGTAGTAGACGCCGGCCAGCGTCGGGTGATGCAAGAGCATGGGTACGAGCCCGAGGACCGTCGTCGCAGCGGTCATCAGGATAGGACGCAAGCGATCTTGCCCGGCGCGGCGCACGGCCTCCGAGCGCGGCATGCCCGTGGCGCGAAGCTGCGTGATCTTATCCACCAGCATGATTCCGTTGTTGACGACGATGCCCACCAGAATGAACAGGCCGACGACAGCGACCGTATCCAGGGTCGTACCCGTGGCCCACATCGCCCAGGGGGCGCCCAGCGCTCCCAGCAGGCACGTGATCAGGATCCCCATGGGCTGCAGGAAGCTCTCGAACAGCGAGGCCATGACCGCATAGACGAGGACCAGGCACAGCACGAGGTTGACGAGCATCTCGGTTTCCGACCGCTTTTCCTTGCGTTCCCAGCGCGCCGTGGCGGCGCCGGCAGAATAGCCTGGCGGGAAGTCGAAGCCTTCGATGGCGTCGAAGACTGCTTTGCGGTTGGCACGCCGATCGCTGCCGAAGAAGCGCACGGACATCCGCAGCTCGGTCTGGCGATCCTCGCGCTGCGTCCACCAGGGCGCGCGACGCAGCTCGGTATGCGCGAGCGATCGCAGGGGCACATGTCCGCCCCGAGGCAGCGGGACCTGAAACTGCTCCAACGCCCGCAGCTCCGGACCTCGCTCGGTCAGCCTGCCGGTCGTGAGCCGCACCGCGATCTCTCCCTCCTGCGCGTGCACTCGCCCTGCAGGCACGCCCTGAAACGCCAGCGAGACCGCGCTGGCCACCTGATCGGCGCGAAGCCCAAGCGCCTGCAGACGTTGCGGCCTGAGATGCAGAAACAGCTCCCGCCCGCCCTCGTTGAACGGGCCCTCGATCCGGTCGTAGCCGCCGGCGTCAGGGTCGTTCGCGTCGCCGCGCGCAAGCACTTGCTTCAGGTGCTGATACAGCTCCTGCGTCAGCTGCGCCACCACGCCCATGTCCTCACCCCGAACCGCAAACCGGATCACGCGTGGGTCGCGATTGCGCCACCAGCGCCGCCCGCTGTCGCCCAGGTGGTATTCCACCCCTAGCCTCTCGGGCAGCAGCCGGCTCAGCCGAGCTTGTAGGGTGGACATCTGCGCCTCGTTTTCTATCTGCTCGGGATAGACCTGGCAGTAGGCCCACCAGGAACGATAGCGGCAGGTGAGCGCCTTGAGCCCGAGCTCCTTCTTGCGGGGCAGCACGGCCTGTTCGAGCGCGAGGACCTCGGCGACGATCCCCTCGAGTGTGGCGTCGCCTTGGATATCGATACGAATCGGAATGCTGATCGACTTCCTCTCCGTTCCCATTTCGATCTTGAGCCCCCGCAGGGGAATCCAGGTGGTCGCCGCGATGGCCAGCCCGATCAACAGCGCCAGGCGCGGGTAACGAATGGTGCGAGCGACGACCGAGCCGTAGGCACGCGAGAGCGGGCCCAGGATGGTGTGCCGCGCGGGTCGGTTTCCGCTGCCCCCGAAACGACCCGAGAGCAAAGGCACGAGCGTCTGCGAAACGAGCAGGCTCGCCAAAAGCGCGATGACAAACGTTATTCCAAGGGGGCGCAGGTACGCGCTCAACGGTTCCTCGGGGCCGCTCACGATCAGAGGCAGAAACACGATGACACTGGAAAGCGTCGAGGCGATCGTCGCCAGACCCACCTCGCGTGCGCCCTCGCGGGCGGCGGCCATCGGAGCTGCACCGCGCTGGCGTTGAAGGTGGATCGCCTCCACGATCACCACGGCGTTGTCGACCAGCATGCCCACCCCCAGCACCAGACCCAAAAGGACGATGCAATTGAGCTCTCCTCCTCGAAGGAACAGGACGCCGCAGGTTGCAAGCACGCTGATAGGGATGCACAGCGCCGCAATGAACGTGTTGGTCGTCCGGCGGAGAAAGGCGAACAGCACGAGCAGCCCGATGGCGCCCCCGTACAGGCCGGTGTCTCGCAGGTCGGCCAGCGTTTCCAGCACCACCTCGCCTTGATCCCGGAACACGATGACGTGCACGTCTCCAAGCTCCGGGTCCTGCCGAACGGTCTCGAGCGTTTTTCGAACCCGACGGGATACGTCCACCACGCCCGCTCCGGCGGAGGCGTAGATCGACATCCCGATGGCTGGTCGCCCATCGAGACGGCTGCCGCCCCGGCGTTCGCGCGGCCGCTTGACCAGGGTGGCGAGCTGCCCCAGGGTGGCGAGCGACGGATCGGGCGCGCCCGCCTCCTCGGGATTCGTGGCGGCGACCTGCGTGCTGCCGCCCGAGCCCGCAGGGCTCGCCGCGGGGCCCGCGCCCGACAGCCTGGCAGCGCGCTGCACGGGAATCGACGCGTATGCTGCGACCGAGGCTGCGCCCCCGAGCGTGCGCACGCCCATCGATTGGCTCGCTCCCCTCAGAACGCCGAGCCCACGGCTCTGGTGCGCGCCTCGAACAGCCCGGCGCAAATCCGGGAAGCTCGCTCCCGCGCGCTCCACCGCATCGAGATCGACGGCGATTTCGATCCGGTGCGGTTGAGCACCATGGAGCTCGATGCGTGCGACGCCGTCAACCCGTTCCAGAGGGCGGACGATGCGATTCTGAAGCAGGTAGTATTGCTGCTCGAGCTTGCGATCGCTCGCGATCCGAAGCACCATCATGGGCTCGTCTCGAGCGCCAGCGGACGAGCTGATGCTGATGTCCTCCACGGTGTCGGGGAGTCGCCCGCGCAACCGGTCAAGCCGCTCCCGAAGCTCGAGCTTGCGCTCGTCGATGTCGGTACCCGGAGCAAGCTCCAGCTCAGCGTCCACGCCGCGATAGCCCGCACGGATGCTCATGCTCCGCAGGTCGCGAAGTCCTGCCACCGCCTCCTCGAACGGGCGCACGATCTCACGCTCTGCGATCTCGGGGCTGATGCGACTGCCGTCGATCTCGACCTCGATCCGCGAAGCGCTTTCCGACGGCAGGAACGCGAGCGGTAGTCGAAAGACACCGATGGTTCCGACAAGGACGACCGCGACCAGGGTCATCGCCACCGTGATCGGACGCTTGAGGGCGATGTCGGCCAGGGCGAAGCGCTGCATGCTCGTGATCCAGATCCTCGACCGATCGGGCTCGAAGCCGGTGACCGCGGGTCAGCGCTGCGAGCGTAGGCGCTCCCTGTAGGCCTTGAGCGCGGCGTGCTGGTCGGGATTGCGCACGGAGGTCACCCGCTATGGCACCAGCCTAGCACAAGCAAGCCCTCAGGAGCGCAGGCCCTACCTATCGGCAGATGTGGACGCCGAACGCCCCTTGCTGCACTCGTCGCAAAGGACCGAGCCTGCCGGCAAGCTTCTGTCGCCTGTGCCGGAAACCTGGCGCTTTTCGGCTGCCGGCACGGCACGGCGGCGCGCCCGGCCTGCAGTTGTTTTGTTGGGTGTCGTCGCGCCTCGAGCTGCCAGTTTTCGCGGGGGGGCTCGCTTCACCAAGAGTGCTGCGCTCGAGACCGGGGTCCGTCGAGGCCTGAACCCGCTGGCACGCTTGCTGCTTTGTTGATCCGCGATGCTCTCCGCTTCTCCGAAGCACTGGGCCTTGGTGCTCGCCACGGCCGCGGCGCTGCTGCTGGGCGCCCGGCCGGCAAGTGCGCAGTTGCACGATCGAGTGCTGCTCGAGGAGCTGATCCCCGTGCTGGCTGGCTCGGAGCTAGGCCGACTCGAGCTCGGGCCCGCGCCCCTGCCCGGTGCAACCAGGGTGGTGCGCCGGCAGGAGGTTTTGGCTGCGTTGCGCGCTGCGGGTCGCACGAGCGAGGGACTGCAGATCCCGAGGGCTCGCCGCGTGACGCGTGCCGCCCAGCGGCTGAGTCCAAGCGAAGTGCGCGCCCTGCTGCGTCCCGCGCTCGCGCGTGCACTGTCACCGTGCAAGGTGGACTCGATCCAGGTGCACACCCCGCTCACCCTGTCGGCCGGGCCGGTAACGGTCCGCACCACGGCTCGAGCGCCGCGCCGCAGCGGACGCCTCGGGGCTGCGTTCACGCTCAGCTCAGGCGGACGCGACAAGCAGATGGTGGCGCCCGTCAGCGTCACCTGCCCCGAGCCCACCATAGCAAGCGGTCGCGCGCTGCGGATCGTGGCCGTGGTGGGCAACGTGCGGGCCAGCATTTCAGGCTTTGCCAAGCAGGATGGCCGTGTCGGTGACCTCATCCATGTGGTCACGACCAGCCACAAATCGCTGCGGGCCAGGGTGCTCGACTCGAGCACGGTTCAGGTGCTGCAATGAGGCTCCGGCTTGTAACCGCCACGTGCTTGCTTGCGCTGCTCGGCTGCGGCCCCAATCACATCCGTCCCCACACGCCGCGCCAGCGCAGCTTCGATCCGGGCAAGTACGACGACGCGTACCGCCCCCTTTCGGAGGGATCGCTGTGGTCCGAGGGTACGCGCGGGCTCTTTGCCGATTTCCGGGCCGGGCGCGTAGGTGATCTGGTGACGATTCGGATCGACGAAGCCGCAAGCGCCCAGGGTGACGCGTCGACACAGACACAGCGCGAGTCGTCGCTGGGCATCGGCATGCCCAAGCTGTTCGGGTTCACCGCCGCCCTGCAGCGAACCTATCCCGACCTCGACAGCACCAAGCTCATCGACCTGATGAGCGAGTCGGAGTTCGACGGGAGCGGCAGCACCCAGCGCGGCACTCGTGTACGGGCCGACATCGGGGTCCGCGTGAAGAGGGTGCTGCCCAACGGGGATCTCTATGTCGAAGGATCCAAGGTGCTTCTGATCAACGAAGAGGAGCTTCATATCTACGTTTCCGGCGTCATTCGGCAGCAAGACATTCGCGAGGACAATTCGGTAAGCTCCGGTTTGATCGCGGAGGCGCAGATCGAGCTTACCGGTCGTGGAGTGTTGTCGGATAATCAACAGCGCGGCTGGCTGACGCGCTTGCTCGCTGCGATCAACCCCTTCTGAGGTGGCAGGTGCGCTCGATGAGCAGGATGTAGGAACATGAGCTTGAGCCACACGATGTGCAGCGCCGAAACGTTGAGACGGCTGCTGATGGCGCTGGCCCTCTACCTCGGCTGCGGGGCCGGCGTAGCCCATGCAGCCACGATTCAAGCCCTGTGCGACATCAAGGGCGTGCGCAGCAACCAGTTGATCGGCTACGGCCTGGTGGTGGGGCTGCAGGGGACCGGAGACACGATTCAAGCCCGCTTCACGATCCAGAGCACGGCTGCGCTCCTCAGGCGTTTGGGATCGACGATCGATCCCAAGATCATCCAAACACGCAATGCGGCCGCGGTCATGGTCACCGCGACGCTCCCGCCGTTCTCCAATCCCGGCACACGCATCGACGTGACGGTTTCCTCGATGGGCAATGCGCGCAGCTTGCTCGGTGGGACGCTCTTACAAACCCCGCTTTACGGCGCAGACCGCAAGGTGTACGCCGTGGCCCAGGGACCGTTGGTCGTGGGAGGCTTTTCGGCGTCGGGCGCGAGCGGCTCGTCGGTCGGCAAGAACGTCACGACCGCCGGCAGCGTGCCGCAAGGCGCCATCGTCGAACGGCGCGTGCGGGCTCCCAAGCTCTCGAGCAAAGTCGTCTATTTCGCGCTGCGCCAGCCCTCCTTTGTGACCGCGCGCCGCATCGTTGCCGCGATTTCGGAAGCGTTCGGAGAGCAGTCCGCCACGGCCCAAGACAGCGCGACCATCCGCGTGCAGGTGCCGGAATCGCACAAGAACGATCCGGTCGGGCTGGTGGCCGCGATCCAAATGCTCGAGGTGCAGCCCGACGCGCCAGCCAAGGTGGTCATCGACGAGCGCACGGGCACCGTGGTGCTCGGAGGCGGCGTGCGCATTTCGGAGGTTGCCATTGCACAGGGCGGGCTGACCGTCGAGATCTCCGAGCAGCCCCTGGTATCGCAGCCAAATCCGTTGGGCCAGGGCGGCACCGCAGTGGTGCCAAACAGCGAAGTGACCGTGGAGCAGGGACGCGGTTCGCTACATCACCTGAAGGCCACCGCCAGTCTCTCCGAGCTTGTCAGCGCCCTCAACGCACTGGGCGCGGATCCCCGCGACCTGTTGGCGATTTTCCAGGCCTTGCGCAGGGCAGGCGCGCTGCAGGCCGAGATCGAGGTGCAATGAGCGTGGTCGCCGGTCAGCCTGAGATGCTCAACGCGCTGGGCGAGCCCCGCTCCGATGCGCGCGAGGTCGAGCAAGCCGCCGAGCGGTTCGAAGCGTTGTTCCTCAAGCAGCTCCTCGATGTGCTGCGCAAGTCGCTTCCGCAAGGGACCGGTCTTGCTGGCGCAGGCCGGTCGGCGCAGCAGTACACGCGGATCTTCGACCAGGCCCTGGCAGACGAGCTGGCGAAGGCCGGAGGAATCGGGCTCGGCGCCCTGGTCCGAGACAGTATGGTGGGGACCCCGAGCCTTTCGAATACGCCAGGCAACAGCACCGAGGCCGACCAGGTATCTCTGGTCGCATCGCAGCCCGCGGGGCCCGTGCTCCCGGGCGGAGCCGGACGACTGCAGCAGGTGGCCACGCGCCTGCTCGAGCGATCCGAGCGCTGGGCCAAGGACGCCGCGCTGAGCACCGAGGAGCTTGCGAGCCCGCTCGAGACCCAGGCGCCGGGCGGTGTGGCCCGCTTCAACGTACGCGACGCGCGTGGCTACCTCGGTTACACCAAGTGCAACCTATTCGCACTGGAGATGGCACGCAGAGCGGGCTTCAGCGTGCCGGTCACCGGGCGAGCCCACGGTTGGGGCTACCCGGGCGCCGATGCCGTGACGAGGGATGCAGCCGATGGCCGGCTGCAATCGGGATGGGCCAAGGTGGTCACCGGCAAGACCGCACAGTCCCTGGATCGGGCCATCGTGGAGCAGGGCCGGGCTTTTTTGCTGACCGGCTCGGGCCGGGCCGGGCGCCCCGGACACATGGCGGTCGTGGAGCGGGTCCACTCAACGGATTACAGGAAAAATGGGGAATTATGGAAGGTCACGTTCGACGGGTGGGAAGCGCGCCCCGACGGGGCGCAGCGCCTTTTGCGTAGAACCTGGACCCGCGCGCCGGGGCCATCGGGGCCGTCAGCGAGACGCGATCTGGATCGCATTGAAATTATTGAACTTAATGACATGGCGCGCAAGCAGGGCCGGGAGCAGCTCCTGACCTCCGGGGCGGGCGCGTCACGAATGGACGGCTAATGCTCAAGAAAACGGATCCATCGCCCGAAGTCATTGTTGGGAGCAGTCGCATGAAGATCACAGGTCCCAACAGTGCAAATCCGCTCAAGCCGCCGAAGGGCGACAGGGCCCCGGCCGAGCGCAACAAAGCCGCGCCGCCGGCCAAGACCGACCGGGTGCGGTTCTCGCCGGCGGCGGCCGCCCTGTCCAAGGCGCGCGAGCCGGAGCAACCCGACCTCGAGCGCATCGACAAGCTCCGGCGGGCCATACTGGATGGCAGCTTCAAGGTCGACCATCAACGCATCGCCGAGAGGATGTTGCAGGAGGAGCGCGAGCTCGGGGAGGCCTGATGGATGATCGTGCACGCGGCGACTCTCGCGAGATCCAACGCTTTCGAAGCCTGCTCGAGGCGGAGCGCAACGCCGCGGTAGCCGCCGACCTGGATGCGCTGCTGGCGCTTCAGAAGGACAAGCGCGAGCTGGTCGATGAGCTGCGCGGGCACGGTTTTGACGCAACCGTGCTCCCCGAGCTGGCGGCGAAGGCGCGGGCGAACCTGCAGCTCATGCGTCACTTGGTCGGTGTCTTGCGCGCGCTGACGCTGCCCGAAACCGATGCCTACACACCCCGTGGCGCGCGCGAGGACACGCCCGCCGGGGCACGCGGCCGTTCTCGAGGAGCGGCCTGATGTCGTTGTTCGGGCTGCTGGGGGTTGGCCGCTCAGGCCTGCAGGCAAACACGCTGGGGCTGAACGTGGCTTCGCACAACGCCTCCAACGTGGCCACCGAAGGCTACTCGCGACGCAGCGCGCGGCTCGAAGCACTGCCGCCGCCGCCCCGGGGCGGGGCGGGTGTGCGCGCCGCCGGGTCGCGCCGCATCGTGGACGGTTTCGTCGAAAAGCGCCTGCTCGACGCGCGCACGCAGCTTGGAAGCGCATCGGCTCGCACGCGTACCCTGAGCGTGCTCGACCAGGTGCTGCAGGAAAGTGCCGGTGGTCTTGGCAGGGCGATGGACGCATTCGAGGAGAGCCTGGTGCAGCTGGCTGCCTTCCCGAGCGAAAACGCCGCGCGCCAGGAGGTGCTATCTCGCGCCGGGCAGCTAGGCAGGGCTTTCGGGGATGCCGCCCAGGCGCTCTCGACCGCGCGCGACGACGCCAATAGCAGAATCCAGCTCGAGATCGATCAGGTCAACGAGAAGCTGCGCCAGATCGGTGACCTGGGCAAGCAGATCGGCCGGGTCGAGGTGGGCGGCGAAGAAGCGAGCGACCTGCGGGATCGCCGCGACCAGCTGCTGCGCGAAGTCGCCGACTTCGTTCCCGTCAAGGTCATCGAAGGCAGCGGCGCCAGCATCTCGGTGCTGCTTTCGGGCTCGATGCCGCTCGTGACCTCGGACGGCGAGCTGCACGCCCTGGAGGCGCGGACCGACGCGACGACGGGTGATGTGCGCATCTTCCGCGTGGCCGCGGGCGCTGGCATGGATGTCAGCGCGCTGGTGGATGGCGGCTCCATCGGCGGTGTGATCCAAGCCCGCGATGGCGCGCTCGGCCGCGCCAGAGCGGCGTTGGATCAGCTGGCATTCGACATCGCCGAAAACTACAACACCACCCATCGCGCTGGCGTTGGGCTGGACGCGGCCGGCAACCGCAACCTGTTCGAGCCCCTGGCCGCGGC
Organism: Pseudomonadota bacterium; assembly: GCA_022361155.1. NCBI lineage: Bacteria > Pseudomonadati > Pseudomonadota > Pseudomonadota bacterium. The sequence continues at coordinate 3,437 of JAKSBK010000320.1, read as the reverse complement.
TGCGGATGCGGCCTCGAGCCTGCAGGTCGCAGCCGACGTGGCAGGCCAGCCCGAGCGCGTTGCCGCGGCCCGGGACCGAGCCGCACTGCCCGGTGACAACCGCAATGCCCTGGCGCTGCAGGACCTGGCCGATGTGTCCTTTGCCGCAGGCGGCACCGCCACCGCTGCAACGGCACTCTCGGCTCTGATTGCTACGGCGGGCACAGAGGTCTCGGTGGCGCGCAACGATCTCGAAGCCGGCGAGGCTTCGCACGAGCAGCTGGCGCAGCTCCGGGAAAGCCTCAGCGGGGTCTCGCTCGATGAGGAAATGATCTCGTTGAGCCGTTTCCAGCGTGCCTATCAGGCATCGATACGGGTCGTGCAGCTCGCCGACGAGATGCTCGGTGAGCTGATGACCTTGAAGAGGTAAGCCATGCGCGTTTCTGATTCCGTGATCAATCGACTGGTGGAGCAGCGGCTTTCCCGTTCACGCGAGCGGACGGCCGAAGCCTTCGAGCGCGTATCCACGGGCTTGCGCGTCAACCAACCCTCCGATGATCCGCTGGCCTCCGCGCTCGGGCGACGAACAACGCGCGAAGCCTCCCGAGCCAAGCTCCTGTCGCGCTCGGTCACCACGGGACTGAGCCGGCTGCAGGTAGCCGACTCGGCGCTGAACGAGGCCTCCGGCATCCTTGCGCGCGCACGTGAGCTGGCGGTAATGGGAGCCACCGAAACCGCAAACGCCGACAACCGCGCCATGATCGCGCGCGAGGTCGCCACCTTGCGCGATGCCTTGATCTCGCTCGGCAACACCAAGTCGAGCTCGGGCTACGTCTTTGCCGGCTACAACGACGACGCTCCTCCGTTCGACGCTGCCGGGACCTACAGCGGCGACGGCAACGTGCGCGAGCTCGAGGTCTCCACCGGGCTGCGCATCGCCGAGGGCGTGTCAGGGGCTCGCGTGTTCGGCATCGGCTCCGGGACCGACATCATGCAGGTGATGCAGGACCTGCGTGCCGCCCTCGAGGGCGACGACGTTGGCGGGGTCCAGGCTACCCTCGATCGGCTCGAGGCCGGACACGATCAGGTTCAGCAGGCTCGCGGCGAGCTCGGCAACTCGGTGAACCTGTTCGAGGGGGCGCGCGCCGCGCTGGAGCGAGTGCACGATCGATCGGTCGCAGAGCGTGCCGAGCTGACCGAAGCCGACGTGATGCAGGCGTTTTCGCAGCTTGCCAAGGCCGAGCAAGCCCTGCAGGTCGCCGTGGCGGTCGCGAGCAGACTACCGCTGCCCGGCCTGGTCGGCGGAGACTAGCTCATGCTGAGCCTGACGCGCCGCAAGGGCGAGCGCATCACCATAGGTTCAGACATCGAGGTCACGGTGCTCAGCGTGGCCGGTAACCGCGTGCGTCTCGGCATTCGGGCGCCGCGCCAAATGCCCATCTACCGGGCCGAGCTGGTCGAGCGGATCGAGCAGGAAAACCGCCGCGCGCTTTCGAGCCAGCTCGAGGGCGAGGTCGTGAGCGAGCAGGCCCTGGTATTCCCTGACGGGCTGTTTGGCATGCACGAGCACAAGCGGTTCTTTCTATGCGAAGTCTCGGAGCGAACCAACTGCCGCGCGCTGGTCTCCGAGCGCGATCCCACGGTGTCGCTGCTCGTCGTGGATGCGATCGAGGTCTGGCCCGACTACCCCGTGGAAGCCGCGCGCAAGGCTGCCGGCTGCGGAGCAGGCGAGCTCGCCGTGGCAGCCGTGGTGACTGCCCCCGCGGATGGATCTCCTGTAAGCGTGAACCTCGCAGCACCCATCGTCGTTCGCCTGGACACGCGCGAGGGTCGCCAGGTCATCCTCGAAGAGGAAGGCTTGGGTATTCGCCACCTCATGGTCTCGGAGCAGCCGGCCGATCAAGGCCTGGAGCACCGGTCGGCTTGAATACGGCAGGTCAGTTCAGAAACACGTAGTCGGTGGCCCCTGCCGGCGGAGCCCCCGCGTGGCAGGCAATGCAGCCGGGGAAGCGGCCGATGCGGGGCGAGCCCGTGGCTGGGTCGTACTCGGGATTGCCGTCCGGCAGGTACTTGGCCCAGAACCAGTCGCCTGCGCTTGGGTCGTAGCCCTGGACCTTCTTCATGACCGTGATGGCTCCGAGCGCCGATTCCATCGCTGCCGAGAAGTTCTCCTTGACGATGATGGAACCGTTGGCAGGTGCGGCGATGCTCGTATTGGCAGCGTCGTTCACAAAGAGCCGCACAAAGGTTCCGTGAGGCGCCTGGCTGTTCATGAAGTCGGCCATCGCAGGCGGGCCGAGCCAGCGCGGAAACGCCGTGCGGTAGTTCGCCATGTCCGTGGACCACAGCCCGTCGGCCATGGCCACATCGGTCCACTGCACGTTCGTGCCCATGAAGATGGCGTCGTTGGTGAAGAAGTAATCGCCGTCGCCGGCACCCGAATGGCACGGCACGCAGCCGGCGCTGCCACCCTTGCCGATCTTGCCTGCCAAAGGAATCCCGGCCGGGTTGCGCAGGATGGCGCCGGACGGACTGTACTTGGCCCAGAACCAGTCCTGCGTTTCCGGGTCGTAGCCGGCCATCTTCTTCATGACGGTGACCGAGTCGAGCGCCGTGTCCATTTGGGCGGTGTAGTTCTCCTTGACGACGATGGCATTGTCCCCGGGCGCAAAGGGGCGCTTCAGGGCTTCGGCGTTCAGAAACAGCTTGACGAACGCGCCGTGCGGTGCGGCGCTGGCCTGAAAGCCGGGCTTGCCGGGGAAGGGCATCCATGGCGCTTGCGTGTAGCCGCCCCCTTGTGTCATTTCGGTCCAGAGCGCCTCCGCGGCGTCGCGCTCCGCCATGTTGCCGAACGGCAGGGGCTCGTTGTTGATGACCACGAGATCGCCTGTGTTCATGCTGCCTGTTGCGTCGGTGCTTCGATGGCAGGGTATGCAGCCCATGGTGCCGCCCTTGCCTATCTTGCCTGCGAGCGCCACTCCGGCAGCGTTCATCAACAAATCGCCCATGGGATCGAACTTGGCCCAGAACCAATCGTTGTTGTCGGGATCGTAGTCCTTGAGCTTCTGCATCACCGTGATGGAATCAAACATGTTGGGGTCATCCGCCGTGTAATTCTCCTTGGCGATGATCGCGCCGTCGGCGAGCTGCTCGGGGTTGCTGTCCGCAACGTCGTTGAGAAAAATGCGCACGTGCGTGACCGGATCCGGGTGGGCCGTCACGCTGTCCGGGACGCGCTTGGGCCGACCGCCATCAGCAGGATCGCCCATCCCGGGATAGGGCGCCCAGGTGTCCTGGTAGCTGTCGCTCTTCATGCGTTCCCATAGGGCTCGGGCCTTCAGCTTGTCGTCGTCGGTACCGAAGCCTGCGGCCCCGCCGGCTCCGGCCCCGCCGGCTCCGGCGCCAGCTCCGGCCCCGCCGGCTCCGGCGCCAGCTCCGGCCCCGCCGGCTGCGCCCGT
>JAKSBK010000319.1 GCA_022361155.1 Pseudomonadota bacterium | reverse complement strand
GCCACAAGGGCGGGAGCCCAGGCGGCCCCGAAACTGCTCAACACGGCGAGAGGCAACCTTCTTCAGGGTGCTCAGAACCCGAAGCTACGTAATCTGATCAATCAGCTTTACCGTCGGAATGCCCAAGTCGGCTCGGGCAGTACTGCCGATGCGATTCGTTACGAGCTCCGCACGGGTCAGCTCTTGTCGAGATCTGGGCATTCGCTGAAGGGTCAGGAGATGCGTACGGCTCTCAATCGATTGATGAAGAGTGGAGGGCTTGATTCGGGTGACGCTCAGATTGCTCACCACATTCTAAACGACCTGCAACGTGCACTGTCAGGACTATGACGGAACCACTTACCTATCAGAATGTGGTCCAGCGGTTTCAAAGTGCTGTGCCTGAGCTTAGTGACCACGCTGATGCTTTCTACGAGGATCTGCCACACGATGCATTTGGTACTTGGACGCTTGCCCTGATCAAGCTACTGCAACACTCGTCTGTTGACGGCAACCTGCTGCAGAAGGTGGCTGATTTCCTGGACGCAATGGCCGAGTCACCTGACAAGGAAGTCGTGAATCTTCTAGAGGTCTCGGTTCTTGAGATCTTGGCAGATGACGAAGCATGCATCGGGCGTATCGAACCAAGGCTCGGTGAGCTTGCTCGTGCGCATCTGGATCGTGTTCGACAGGGGGGCTTTCCAATGTAACGACTCCATCGCAAGCCGAAGCGCCAGGATCCGACCCAGGTGCGGCAAGTAGCATGCGGTGCGCGGTGTTTTGCTTCAGCCGGAACGTGACTCCTGTTAACACTCCCATGAGGATCAGTGAGGAGTCAGTATGCCGAAGAAGAGACAGTTTCGCCGTAACCATACAGCTGAGCAGAAAGCCGTCATCGTGCGGCGCCACCTGGCCGACAAGGTGCCGGTGTCCGACCTGTGTGACGAGTACAAGATCCAGCCGAGCGTGTTCTACAGCTGGCTGCGTGTGGCTCTGCCGCGATCGATCCGCACCGGAGTGAAATCGTGACGCGGGAGGACACGGAGGCGCGACGCTGGCGGAGGCCACGGTTTGCGGAGCTGGGAGCCGGCCACGGAACCGGGTTAGCCGGCGACCGACGAACACTGGATGCGGGCAGCAGCCCAAAACGCATGGCGGCCCCGGGGTGCGGAGCGTACGGTTCTGTTAGCGCACGGTTGGAGCGCGCCCGGCATGGGGTGCTGGACCGAGAGACCGTTCGCTCGGCCGCGTGCGGTGTATGGTTGAACCCGCTCGCTAGCCCGGTGCACAGCGTGCAGCGTGCAGGCGCACCATAGCCCAGCTGCCGAACGGAATCGCCACAGCTACGACGTTATGCCGACCTTTACGTCAGCACAGTCGCTTGGCTTGCTTTCACTGAAAAAGGCCACTGAGTACACCGAAGTCAGTCTGCACGTGATGCTCCGACTCATCGCGTGCGGTCTCGTTACCAACGAGCAAACCGTCCCGCGGGCGCCCTTCGAGATCCGCAAGGCAGATCTCGATTCCGCCAAGGTCAAGGACGCGATCCGTCGCTTCAAGCAGACCGGTAGGCTCGCCCCAAAGCGGGGGGACTCAACGAACCAACAGCCAGATCTGTTCTAACCATAGAGGAGTTCAGGATGCCAGGTATTGTGTATGATCCATCATCAGGATCGCACAGTGCAAACGTATTCCGTGCCGCTGCGCGCTGACGGCCAGGCAATACCGGTAGAGCTCGGTCAGCTCGGGGTCTGGACAAAACAGGTGGGTGCGGCGCAGCGTGCGGCGCGTGACCATCACGGTCATTCCAGGCACGATGTAGCGTGGTTGGGTCATGCTTCGCACACCGCACCAAGCGTGCCGGACACCACCGCAGCTCATTTCGCACACTTACGCTACCAGTGGTTGCGAAAGTGCCGGCGCACGCCGGCGGACGCCAACCCGG
>JAKSBK010000318.1 GCA_022361155.1 Pseudomonadota bacterium | reverse complement strand
CGGACCGACGAAGGACATGCAGCGCATATTCGAGGAGGTCCCAACGCCGCCAGCGGGCGCCAGGGCTGGGGCCAAACGATCAGGATTCCTGTGGCGAGGTACTAGCTTGGCTTCGGCGTCGCCTTGATGGCGAGTTTGATCAGGACGTTGTCGCGGATGAGATCGTCGGGCTTGCCAGCGTAGACGATGCCGAAATCCTTGCGGTTGATCGAGAACTCGGCGGCGATGCTGACCGCGTCGCCCTCCTTGCTGATTTTCGCGGGAAACGTGATCGACTTCTTGGTGCCGCGCAAGGTCAGATCGCCTGTGACCGTGTGGGTCGCCCCGTCGGTTTCGGCCTTCTTCACCGAGGTCGAGTGGAAGGTCGCGGTGGGGTGTTGCTCCACAAGAAAGAAATCGCCGGTTTGCAGGTGCCCGGTCAGCTTCTTTGCATCCGCCTCGACCGAGGCCATCTGAATCTCGAGCGAGACGTGGCCCTTTTCCAGCGGCCCATCCTTGGGAAGCTCGATGGTGCCCGTGAATTTGTGGAACTTGCCATCGTGGCTGCCCGTGACCTTGGATCCCACGAAGGCGATGCTGGAGTCTTCGCCCGAGAAGGCCAGGGTGGCCATCTCGGCGGCTCCGGCGGCAGCCGCTGCCGGCTCGGCGGCCGGTGCCGGAGCCTCGGCATGGGCTGGCTCGGATACTTCGGCTTTGGGCTTTCCAGCCGCTGGATCCTTGCACCCCCACAAGCCTAGAAGCAGGCCGGACGCGATGAATACGGAACGTCTTCCTCTCATTGGTGCTCTCCTGTGGTTAGGCGCGCTGGCCTCTCGGTTGACCACTGCGCGAAGTGTCGCCCCGTCGCCGCCTGGACACAACCCCGCACGAGCCCTGACGCCGAGGCAAGCTTACACTTCGACGGATCGCTTCGATTCGCCGCAATGCCTGAGATCACCGCGAGCGCGATCAAATCGCCCTGACGCCGAGGCAAGCTTACACTTCGATTCGCTGCCAGCGACCGACGCGAAACACGAGCGCCAGCCACAGGGCCCGAAGGGACCAATCGCAGGTGCTTCCGAGCCAGACGCCAACGAGCCCGAGGTCGAGCACAAACGCCAGGAAGTAGGTCGCACCCACTCGGACCCCGAGCGTCCCGACCAGGGCCGCCAGCAGCGGCGTGCGGGTATCACCGGCTGCCCGCAAGTTGGCCGCAAGGGTCGCGCCCGCCCCCATCGCGGGTTGCGCCGCCGCGCCGATCAGCAGGCACTTGGCGCCGAGCTCCACCACGGCCCTGTCTTGCACGAAAAGGCCCACCAGAAACTCAGGCGCAGACAGAAACAGCACCGAGGCGAGGCACAGCAACGCCGCCCCCAGCCCCACGGCAATCCAACCGGCCGCCGCAGCCTGCTCCGGCTGCCGGGCACCAAGGCGCTGGGCGACCAGCGCCCCACCGGCGATGCCGAAGCCCTCGGCCGTGAGAAAGCCGAGCGACTCGATCGCAATCGTGGCCTGGTTCGCCGCCATGGCCACATCGCCCAGCCGCCCAATGAGCCCCACGAAGGCGAGAAAGCCGGCGTGGAAGACCACCTTCTCGGCAAATGCCGCTCGGCTCACCCGCATCACCCGGACCAGCTCCTGCACGTGGCCTCGCGTGGGGCGCGTGATCACCAGCTTGGCGGCATGCTGGCGCAGCATGAGCGCAGCCACGATGGCAGCAGCCTGAAGCGCGAACGCTGCGCCCGTCGCCATTGCCGCACCTGCCACGCCCAGGCTGGGCGCACCCAGGTGACCGTAGATCAGCACCCAGTTGCCCAACACGTTCAGCACGTGCACCAAGGCCGCTACGATTGCCGGTGTCCGGGTGTCGCCCGAGGCCTGCAACGCGCAGGTACCGATGAACGCGATGAACTGAAACGGGAGACAGGGAAAAACGATGCCCAGATAGGTGTGAGCGGCCTGCCTGACCGTTTCGCTCGCCTCGTCTCCACCCGTCAGCACCTGGGCGATCGACGCACGCGCAGCCCAACCCAGAACACCGGCCGTGAGCCCGAACGCGAGCGCCACCGACAAAGCCGCGAGCACCGCATGCCGTGCGCGCTGTGCGTCGCGCGCACCCACGGCCCGACCGATCACCGCGATCGTCCCCGCGGCGAAGGCGGTACCGATCGAGAACAGCGACCACATGACCGGGCCGCTGATCTGCATCGAAGCCAGCGCATCGGCGCTGAAGCGACCCAGCATCAAGCGGTCCGCCAAGAACACGAAGGTATGCAGGAGTTGTTGCGCGATCGCCGGGGAGGCCAGCGCGATCAGCTCCCGGGCGATCGACCCGCGATCGACCCGCGACGAAACCGGCGCCGGCAGGACGCTTCGCAACACAACCTCCGATCCAGGCTAACTTCTATCCGAAAACCCAAGTTGCTATTCACCACGGCCGCGCACGTTCTTCCGCGGGCCCTCGGGCCTAGCGCTCGCTGGACGCAAACACGGTCGCCTTGGGACTGTGCGGTGCCGTCTCTCCGGGAAGCGGGCTCGTGTCCCACAGCTCGTAGACCTTGTAGCGCACGATGCGATCGCCGGGTTTTCCGGTACGTTCATGGTAGCTGCGTATCCAGCCGTCCAGTCCGCCGTAGTAGCTGCGATAGTCCTTGCGAGGAATAAACAGCGAGTAGCCTGTCCAGAACTGGCCCTGCCCGAGCCGGTCGGGAACCACTGCATCGACCCGCACGGGAACCCGGCTCGCGACCTCGTTGTAGGGGTCCACATGCCTGCCGTCCTGCGTGACCGCGTCGACCACGATGGTCATGTCCTTCTTGGGAGCCTCGGGAGCGAACATCGCCCACGGTTGATAGGCGCGCGGGTAGTCTACAAGCATCTGGAAGAAGTCAGGCTGACGATAGCGCATCCAGCCCGGCACGTGGTTCGCCTGCTGCAGCTCACCGAAGGCAACCACGAGCCATAGCAGCACCAGCGCCTCGCTCGTCCAGCGGCCTGCTCTGTGCAAGTACTGGCTCGCGGGTCGCAAGCTTGCGGGTTGCGAGGGTTCCCGGGCAGCCAGCCGGGGCTCGCTGGAGCTTGGCAACCCACAGGCCGCCCATCCGAACCACACCGAAATACCCCGGCGGTTGCGCGCCACTCGGTCGTAGGCCCAATCGGCGAGCTCGCGTACCAACGGCATCTTCAGGGGCCAGGCCGCGAGCGACCCCAAGGGCAAGGCCGTCATCAGCTCGGAAACCGCGCGCGAGCGCGTTAGCCAGCGCCCGCCCTTGCCCTGCACCACGATGCTGCGCTCGGTCACCTCCCTGGCCGCTTGCTCGGACAGAGGCAGCCGATCGTTCGGCAACAGCTGCAGCAAGCGCAGCCGGTCCATACGCACGAGCAGCCGTGCGGTCTGAAAGCACAAGCCGCAGCTCGCATCGAAATAGACCACTCGTTCCCGGCCGAGTCGCTGCATCGCGCTCTTGAGCCACTGCCAATCCGCGCGCGACACGAGCAGCGGGTAGTAGGCGAGCATGGAAAAGGAAAAGATCCCCACGTCGACGCACAGCGCAAAGCCCAGATGCATGACCGTCAACAAGACGATCGCGCTGCGCCGGGTCCATTCGGTGTAAAAGGGGCTCAGAATCAGGATAGGAGCCATAGCCTCGATGGCGAGCGTGGTGTAGGTCAGCGCCTGCGAGCCCTGAAGCGTGAGTCGCTCCCGCAGCCACACGCCAAACCAGGTGGCGATGCGGTCCTGGTGCAGCGTGTAGTGAACGGCCGTACCGTCCATCCAGGTGCTGCCGCTCTTGTGCACCACGTTAAAGAAATAGACGGCCGACACCTGCAGCAACACGGCCAGCACCGCGAGCGACACCACGGGCCGCTCCTCCACGCGGCGTGCCCCGGAATGCTCGAGGTGCGACGGCTCGCGCTCCTGGCGTGCAGCCAGCGACGCGAACAGCGCATCCAGCGAGAACCTCCTGCCCAAGGGCAAGAACAGCGTCCAGATACACAGCGAGTTCAGCGCCATGTCGCCGCCGTTTTCCCCGATGGTGATGCGCGAATTGAGACTCACGACGCACAACAGGCTGAGCACCTGGACGAGCTTGGTCCTAAACCCGAGCAGTAGACACATAAAGACCAGCGCGATTAGCACGAAGCACAGGACGGCCTCGCCTTGATGCGACGCCATGAACAGGAAGGAAAATATGCGCGGGCGCGCCGGGCTCCACAAGATCATGTGGTTCGGTACTAGCCCTGCGTTCGTGTAGAAATGGGGAAGCACCGCGGCGCGGCGCGCAAGGTCGAGCAGAAGCACGAGCGCCAAGACCACCCGAAACAGACCCAGGCTGCGGGGGTCGATGCTGAGGTATCGATCAACGCAAAGCTGTTGTAATCGCCCGAGCACGTTTTTCGGCACGCACCCTGGCCCAGAATCGGCCGAGGGACAAGCTTGATGCGCAGCTGCCGGCCACCCCCATCGGTCGCCAACTTCTAGCTCGAGGGGTCGAGGTGTCTGCGATAGCGATCGGCGACCTGTGCTCGGAAGGTGCAAAGACCCCGACCGAAGGCTCTTGTCTTGGTCCACAATGCCCTGTGCGCGGTGCAAGGGGCTGTGCGCTGGCACCATGCGTCGTGCGCCAAGCGCGCTGCTGGCTGTCCCCCGAACACGCGGTCGTGGTGCTCGACGGCCGCGAATACGCCCCCGACGTTGCGCGGATGGAGCGCTGCTAGCCCAGCCCCGCAACCAGCAGCGCCGCCGGCATGGCGTCTCGACTGACACGAGCAACTAGGGTAGACGGAGGGGCCATGCGTGCTCCTCGATACTGTGCCCCTACCGCCCCCTACCGAGTGCCTTCACAGGCCCCCCGCGAACGCGGCTGCGCAGCACAGCTGTGGGCCTCGCTCGCGCTGGCGGCCTGCTGGACCGTGGTGACGCCCAGCGGCGCACCTGCCCAGACGACCGATGCCACGGCCGGACGCGAGGCCGCCGATGCCGAGATGTATGTCAAGCAAGGCATTGGTCTGCGGCGCAAGGGTCGCGACGCCGAGGCGCTGGAGCTCTTCAAGCAGGCTGCGCGCCTCAACGCGACTCCGCGCATCGTGGCGCAGATGGGACTTGCCGAGCAGGCGCTCGGGCGCTGGGTGGACGCCGAATGGCACCTGGAGCTCGCCCTGAAGAACGAGGACTACCCCTGGATCCGGCGTCACCGTGAAACCCTGAAGAAGTCCCTGGCGCTGGTTCGAAAGCGTGTCGGCGCCATCGAGCTGCTCGGCGGCGTGCCGGGCGCTGACATCGCGATCAACGGCCGCGTCGTGGGACGCATGCCGCTGCGGGCGCCGGTCAAGGTCGAAGCCGGGTCGGTCGTCATCGAGGCTCGCATGCAAGGCTACCATCTGTTTCATCGCCAGGTGCACGTGGGCCCGGGCGCTTTGGCGCGCGAGACCATAACGCTCATACCGGTTCCCGAGGAGAGCGGCCAGCAAGAGCAAGCTGCGGCGTGCGCAGCGGGACAGCTGCTTCAAAGCGGGCACTGTTGTTGGCCTGGCCAAATCTGGTCCGAAGACGCCTCGCGCTGCACGGGTGTGCCCGCATGCCCGAGCGGCCTCATGCGCGCCGGTGAGGACTGCGTCAAGCCCAAGCCGGTCGTCGCAAGAGCACAGCCACCGGAGCCGAAGATTCCGGGGGCGCGCCTCAAGATCGAAGAGCACATCGAGGAGGATCTCTGGATCGATCCCGTCGGCGCCGAGCTTGGAATCTGGCTTGGCTACGGCTCCATGTTCGATCGCATCGTCGGCGTGTTTGCCCCCGACCTGGGCGCCCTGCCGGCCTACCAGCCCGGACCGCACATGAGCCTTTATGCTGGCTACCGCCCCGTGCGTTGGGTCAGCTTCGGGCTGCAGGCACAGGGAAACTACTTCCCGGGCGCGGCCGGTGCGGACGCCTACTGGAACCAGCCCATGATCCAGGCGGGCACGGCGCGGGCCTTCGCTGGTAGTGTCGGGCTGTACCTGCGTGGACACACATCGGGGACAAAGGAGGCGGGGACCGCGAATGTGTGGCTGCTCACGGGAGTGCACCCGCTCGGCCGCTTCAGCACGGTGGTGGAAAACGGGCGTGGTCTCATCACGCGGGGCGTTGTGTTTCCGTTCTCGTTGGGGCTTACCCTGCAGGCGCGAAAGCGCTTCGGTGTCGAGCTCGCAGCGAGCAGCATGGTATGGTTGCCGACCAGCACATGTCGCTCCGGATCGGGACCGAGCGACTGCTTTGGTCGCCGGAGAGCCGGCGCGAGCTGGCATGCCACGCTTGGTTTTTCGTGGTTTTGATTTTGAAGCCGCCGCTCCGCTGCGATACATTGAGCAGGTGCAGCGCCGTGGGCATGGCCGCTACCGGATCTGGTTTCCCGTCAAGGTCAGTACAGGTCAGCTCCGGGACGCCCTCGCGGTAAGCCACAACGTCAGCGCCGGCGGAATGCTCGTAGCCCTTTCGGCAAAGCTCGAGCCCGGGGAGGCCATCTCGATCAGCTTCCACTTGCCACCGGATGGCGGCGAGGAGCGCACGGTGAAGGGACGGATCACGCGCATCGAAGACAACACCGAGGACCCCGACGGGGTCTGGCCCTATCGTGTCGCGGTCGAGTTCGAAGACTTGGCTCCAGAGCTCGTGCCGCTCTTCGAAGCCGCAGCCTACCGTCTTAGTCACATCGGCTGAGCGCGGGCGAACCGCCTGCGGTGGCTACGTAACGGCAAACGGGTGCGCTCGCGGCTCGTGGAGCGCGGCACGGTGGCAGGAGCCCCGATTGACACCCCTCGCTGCGACCACTACATATGGCGCCCCTTGGCGCCAGCTGCGCGTTGACGCGGCACCCAACAGGAGAGGTGGCCGAGTGGCTGAAGGCAGTCGCTTGCTAAGCGACCGTACGCCCAAAAGGTGTACCGCGGGTTCGAATCCCGCCCTCTCCGCTGACAAGACCTCTTGAGCGGCGAGGCAGCGCATCCACCCCATGAGCCCGCGCCCGCCCACACCCCAATGCAGGACCACGTCCCGAGCGCGCTGCTGTCCGACCCAAACCTGATCTTCGCATACCTCAGCGGCGTGCTTGCCCTCGTGTTCTGGGCCAGCGGACTGCCGGCGCTCAGGAAGCTGTTCACGGTCACGCCCCCCCTGATCTACGCCTATTTCATTCCG
>JAKSBK010000317.1 GCA_022361155.1 Pseudomonadota bacterium | reverse complement strand
GCCTTCGCCGGCCAGCCGCTCAGGCTCGACATGATGGTGACCGGCGGCTCGAGCGACATCTACTCGCTCTTCTACTCGGTGGAAGGGACCAACGACGGCTTCATCTACGCGAACGGAACCGGCGCCTTCGGGAACATACCCGCCGCCGGGGTTCCCACCAACCCATAGGGCTTGCCGGCAGGGTCGAGAGTCGCCCTCTGCCTGCGACTGGAGCTCAAGGAGCTTTGTTTAAGTTCTTGCACCATGCACGACGCCTCTCGGCGTCCTTTCCAGTACTTTCGCTGCTAGCGGGCTCTGCGCTGCTGCTCGGAGCCTGCGGGGGCAGAACGGTCAGCCGTCCAGGAGCTGGCGGCACGGCGGGGGGCGGCCAGGGCGGCACCCGCGGTGCTACCGGCGGCAGCGGGGCGGTGGCCGGCACTGTGGGCCGGGGTGGGTTCGGGGGGCGTGCTGGCGCCGGCGGCCTAGGAGGTCGAGCCGGATGGGGAGGTCTTGGTGGTCAAGGTGTGAGCGCCACGGGCGGTGTGGGCGGCATAGGCGCTGTCGCGGGTGGCGCCGGCGTGGGAGGGCTGGGCGGCTTCGGGGGGCAAGGTGGCCTCGGCGGCATGGGCGCTGGCCATCAGAACGCGCGTCTGCGTTCATTTCGGCGATATCGTCACAGTCATCGAGTTCATCGTCTGCTCTCCTTGCTAGCCCCGTGTCCACCTCGTCCATGATGAACAGCGGGTGAGCCCGCGGTCTGCCCGGACCTCCGCGATGCGACGTCCGATACCCTCCGATACCCCTCAGCACGTTGTCCGCGTCCTGGGCGCGCATGGCGCCACCATGAGCGGAATTATGCTACGTTATAACAAACCCATATAGTTGTGTTTACGTGCCCGGTTCGGGGACAACCGAGGAGGAGGCAAGATGAAAGGTTCAGAGACGGCCAGAAGGGCCTGGTGTCTCGGAAGAACACGTGTCTGGCGCAGTGCGCAGGTTGCTGGCCTGGTTTGCCTGGCCACTTGGACAACCGCTCCACGCACGATCGCACAGTATGCGAAGGGTGGCCCTAAGGGGACGCTTTCACCGTTGCCTCCGGGCGGGGAACCCGACAGCGGTAAGCCGAAGGGAAATCAGAGACGGCACCAGGGCAAGACGAAACAGAAACCCTGGGAGCCCTGGGTGCCCGCGCATGGGCTCATCGGATTCAAGCTTGGCATGACACGCGCGCAGGTGATCAAAGCAGGCAAACGCCTCGGGCTGCGCGGGAGACTAAACGGGTGTGTCGAGCCCGACTGTACTCACGGGGGACTGCGGGGTCCCATCAAGATGCTTGGCATGAAGGCCGCATCGGTCAATTTTTCATTTTGCCAAAAGAGACTGTGCGGCATCTGGCTGATGGGCCGAACGCTATCTTGGGACATCATCGCTCGTGCTCTTCGAAAGAAGTACGGTACACCACCCCTGGGTGGGCAGGAAAGCAGAAGAGGTCAAAACCCGGATCCACCGTACAACTCGTACTTGAGCTGGTTGTGGAAACAGCCCGACAACCTCCTGGAATGCCAGCTGCTGAAGTACGACCTGCACGCGAAGCCGGCCCTGAATGTGCCTGAGTATGTCAGCATGGCGTGCTTCACAAACGCGCAAACAGACGAACAGTCCCGCAACTACGAGAAGCGCGTAGAAAAGGTTAGCGAAGGGCTGTGAAGAACGGTAGGTCACCTCAACGTTGCATATTTCGCGATGACGGAGACGCAGAATGGCTAGCGATGGTCGGTAGAAGGTGGTCAGGCTGCTATCCGAGATTGCGGCAGATACTTTTCGAGCTCTTTGCGTACAGCGGGGTTGTCACTGACGCTCATGGTCAGCTCGCCCTGCGGTCGTGACAGTCGTCCTGCGAG
>JAKSBK010000316.1 GCA_022361155.1 Pseudomonadota bacterium | reverse complement strand
TCGATCACGACCCCGGTAGGATGGCTGCGCGGGTGACATGAGCGCGAAGATGGCACTGCGGAGGTTCGCGCTCCGAACGGCTGCCGGGTATCGGGGGCGCGACCGGGCGGAGAGTTTCGCGCGTGATTTGATCGGGTGCTTCCCTGGGGCGCTGGACACGCGTGAAGGTGCGGGGCCGGTCTTCTCCCACTCGTTCCCGGTGGTCGACGCGGGCAAACGCGCCAAACGGAGCGTGAGTGCCTACTGGCCGGCTCGGCGGGTAGTGGTCGACGTAGTTGAGCGCGACATGATGTTGGACGCGGCCTGGAGCGAGGTGCTCCGCGCTTGTCTTCAGATGGAGTCCGAGCCGCAGTACGTCGTGCTCACGAATCAGCGGGACCTGCGCCTTTACGACCTGGCCAGGGATCGCTCGGAGCCTCGGCTGGGCATCGCCCTCGACGAAATCCCGAAGTACAGCGAGGCCTTCCCTTTCTTCGAAGCCGATTGGGTGCCGGGCGCGACGCCGAGGATCATCAACGTCGACAAGGTCAGCAAAGAAGTCGCTGAGCTCGTTGCCAAGGTGTACCGCGCGCTCAAGGCCAAGAACCCCGATCGCGGCGACGATGTGATCCGGTTCACCTTGCAGTGCATCGTCGCGATGTTCTCCGAGGACATCGGCCTCCTGCCCAAGGAGTACTTCACGACCCTCCTCTACCGGGCGGCCGAAGATGGCAATCCGGAGGAGAAGCTTGGCGAGCTCTTCCGCGCCATGAGCTCGGAGGAAAAGAACGACTCCGGCATCCCATTCTTCAACGGCGGTCTTTTCCGGGACCCGGCGACGCTGAAGCTCGGCGAAGCACCCGTACGCGCAATCACCAAAGCCGCGGAGGCCAACTGGACTTTCGTCGACCCGCACATCTTCGGATCCGTCTTCCAAGGCATCATGGACGACGACGAGCGGCACGCCAGCGGGGCTCACTACACGGCGCGTGAAGACATCATGAGCGTCGTCGGGCCGACGATCGTCGAGCCGTGGCGCGAGCGCCTTACAGCCGCCAACACGTTGAAGGAGCTGAAGAAGATTCTCAGCGAGCTCGGCAACTACCGGGTCCTGGACCCCGCCTGTGGAAGCGGCAATTTCCTCTACGTCGCATTTCGCGAACTGTACCGGCTGGAAACGGAGGCGCTTTGCCGGGCCTATGAGTATGCGTCTGCGCAGAAGGGCGAGAGCCAGGTTAGCTGGGCTTCGAGCATTCGGACGACCAACTTCTTCGGCATCGACATCAATCCCTTTGCTGTGGAACTGGCAAAGACGACCCTGAACATCGCCAAGAAGATTGCCTTCGAGGAGCGCAAGGCCACCGTGGTCGAGATGTTCGGCCAGGGATTCTTGGAGGTCGATCCGTCTTTGCCGCTGGACAATCTCGATGAGACTCTCGTGCGTGCCGATGCCTTGTTCACGGACTGGCCTCAAGCCGATGCCATCATAGGCAATCCACCCTTCCTGTTCGGCACTCAGGTGAGAGAAGAACTGGGCGATGCGTATCTGCGCAGACTCAGCGACCGGTTTCCGAGCGTCCGGGGAGATGTTTGTGCTTTCTGGTTCCGGATGGCTCACCAACGACTGCCGCCGGGTGGTCGTGCCGGCCTTATTGGGACAAGCGCAATCCGTTTTGGCGTGACGCGTGAAGTCGGACTCGACTTCATCGTTGCCAACGGAGGGACCATCGTGGAGGCCGTTTCATCGCGGCCCTGGCCAGGTGTGGCGACCGTCAACGTCAGCATCGTCAGCTGGGTGCGTGGTCCAGCTGAGGGCCCGGCGCGGCTTCACATTGGTCCGCGACGCCACCTGCTTGAGCGAATTCCGCCTCACCTTCAGCTCCACGCCGACCTGTCCGAGGCTCGTGATTTGCATCCGCCGACAGGCTCCACAACTGAGGGCATCAAGCTGGGAAGCCCCGGCTTTCAGATTGATGATCGCGGAGCCTTGGCAGAGCTGGTAGCCGAGGGGGCCGTCCGTCCTCTTGCTGCGGCAGGGGACCTTCTGGCGGGGCGCCCACCTCGGAACGTTGTGTGGCTGGCGGATATCCCCGATGAAGCATCCGCCATGCAGGCTGCGCCGCGGGCGGTCCAATTCCTCCGGGCGCGGGTGCTGAACGAAATCAAGTCACGCGCCAACGATCCGAAACGTCCCAAGCACTACGTCAGATGGCTGGAGCGCTGGTGGGAGCCTCTGGATCCCCGAAATGCATTTCGTCGGCTGACAACCCATCTGTCTCGGGTCGTAACCTGCTCGCAGGTGCAATCACGGCCGATCTTCGTGTTCATGTCGACGCGCTTCGTGCCGACGAACACTTTCCAGTTGTTCGCATTCCAAGACGACTACTCCTTCGGTGTCATCCAGTCATCGCTGCATTGGGCGTGGACCAAGGCCAAGGGTGGTCGACTCACGGAGCGGATTCGCTACACCTCAAAGGTCTGGAAGACTTTTCCATGGCCGCAGGAGCCATCGCAGGAGGAGGTCGTATCTGTAGCCGATGCCGCCCGCGCGCTGCGAGCTACGCGGGATCGCCTCATGGCGGAGAATGGTTGGTCGTTGCGCGCGCTCTACCAATCTGCGGAGGTCGCCGGGCCACACCCGCTCAAGGAAGCGCAGTCAGTTCTGGACGCTGCGGTAGAGCGAGCCTACGGCAAACCCAAGGATCAGGAGGCCGCGGAGTTTCTGCTGGAGCTGAACCTTGCCTTGGCTGAGGACGAGGTCGCGGGCCACCAGATCCAAGGCCCCGGCCTCCCGGCGGGCCTTGAGCCGAAGGACTATCGGTGGTTCAGCACAGATTGCATCGAGCCACCACCGCTTCCGATCGACGATGCCGTGGAGCAGGCGCATGGCTGACACGGTCGCCGACATTGCAGCGCTGGTTGAACTCTGGGATTCGGAGAAGAACGGCGAACCAGCTTCCAAAGTCCTGGCACGATCGCACAGAGCTGCGTGGTGGCGCTGCCAGGCCGGTCACTTGTTTCAAAGGAGTCCACGGCTTCTCAGCCGAAAGCCGGAGTGTCCCAACTGCGGACTCGATGGGGCCAGTCTTGCGGACACTCATCCAGCTCTCGCGAAGCGGTGGCATCCCTCCAGGAACAACGCGACTCCCGCCGACGTGAGTGCTTCTCACACCGCATCTCGATGGTGGGCTTGTGAAGAAGGTCACGCCTTCGAGCGCTCCCCGCTTCAGATGATGAACGACTCGACTTGCCCGCACTGCGCGCTCGCGGCGGACTCCCTGACTGCTCGCTTTCCCGAAATCGCCGCGGAGTGGCATCCGCACAAGAATGGTGAAATGACGGCCGAGCAAATCGAGCCGGACCACAAGATGACGGCGTGGTGGGTCTGCTCGAAGGGGCACGAGTTTCAAGCCACCGTCCGCTCCAGAACTCGGAGCCACGGTCGATGTCCGCACTGCTATGGAGCGTGGACGGTCGACAGCATCCGCAGCTTCGTGCAGTCGCTGCTCGGCCACGTCAATGTGCTCACCCCGAGCGAGATGTTCGCGCTGGCGATGCAGGCCGGGGCGCTTCGGGGCGCCGCCTCCACCGCGTTCGTCAAGGCGCTGACCACCGGCCGGTTTCCAACCGAGGAGCTGGAGAAGTTCGCCGCAGGCAAGCCGTCCCTGGTGGACGACTTCGCGGGCGATCGGGAGCTCACGCTGGAGCTCGT
>JAKSBK010000315.1 GCA_022361155.1 Pseudomonadota bacterium | reverse complement strand
GTGGGACCAGCCCCATTTCACAGCGCCGAATAGACGCGACTTGACACGATCGGTAACAAGTATCCCAGGGTCAAACTGAAAGCCGAGATCGAGAGCCTCTTCACTCCGTCGCCTACCGCTGCTACCTTCAATAGTGTGAGTGCTGGCGACGGCTACGCGTGTGGGGTGCGGATCTCAGATGGTCGAGTGCAGTGCTGGGGTCTGGACATCAGCGCGTCGAAACCCCCGGCCGATGTGGTCTTCCGCAGTATTAGTGCAGGGATGAATCACGCGTGTGGGGTGAGGGCAAGGGATAGCCAAGTACAGTGTTGGGGCGCTGACTCGGAGGGCCAGTCCACTCCGCCGGCTGGGATCGCCTTCACCAGTGTGAGCGCGGGCGCAGGCTACACGTGTGGCGTGCGAGCTTCAGATCGACAGGTGCAATGCTGGGGCAACGCTCCGCCTCGCCCGGAGGCTTAGTTGCACAATCTGCGTCCTAGCGGCTCAGGGCCTCCATTGCTTGGCGTCTCGGTAACGATCGACCTTCTGCCCGCAAAGGCGAATGAGACGGACGGACTGGGCTACGTTAACCAAGACCCTCCAGGCCGTACAATCGTCGCAGCTCCTGTGCAAGGCCGTCAGGGCCGGGGAAAAGCGTCGCATCCCCCACTCCGAACGCCGTCATGAGTTCATGACGGATTTGACGTCTTCGCGCCGCGGGAATTCGGATGTCAGCAAGAAAGGGCCGAACTGTGGCCCTGTTGGTCGCGAGTTCCCGGAGGTCTGGTTGCTCGAAGGTGTGCACCGTAAAACATCCATGTTGGGCAGTGACTCTCGGTGAAACAGCATCGGCGTACACTGGAGAGATCGTATTGCAGTTGTGACAGCCTAGTTGGCGAATCACACCGTCGGTAACAAGTGCCGAGGGCTGGAGCACCCAGACCAAGCTGTCCTCGTCTTGATCCAGGTATTGGTGGTCACGGGTGGCGAAGAAGAGAGCTGCCAGCGAGTTTTCGGTCCAGTCCAGGAGCCGCGTTGGAGCACCGTGGTGCTGCATGACCGAAGCTAGCTGGTGCTGATCCAAACCGCCAAGCCACGAGAAACCGCGCTGCCTGAAGCGCTGCTGCAATTCAAACTCTAGCTGCGCGTTCGCTTTGTAACGCAGCAACGATGGAACAAGCGTATGATCTGCCACTGGATGGCCTCGGAACCACAGGGGGCGCGGTGACGCAAAGGGGCCCATCAAGACACCTCGCTGATGAGGGATGGAATGTCATTATCTGGGCACCAAGGAGCGGCGGCGGCGATGGACCAGTTGATGAGGTCGTCGAAACGCCCTGCCTTGAGGTAGCTGCGTAGCAGGATCATGCCTTCGGCGTTTTGCTGCTTCCAGAACTTGGCATTGCTCTTCATGCGCAGGTTGATGACGCGGCGCATGGCGCTTTCGATGGCACCGCTTCCGCGAGGG
>JAKSBK010000314.1 GCA_022361155.1 Pseudomonadota bacterium | reverse complement strand
ATCGCTGTTTCCCCGGCGCAACGCGGCCACCTCATACAAAGAGCGAGCTTACGGAGTCGCTGTGGTGGATACGCTTGATCGCTTCGCCCAGCAAGGCAGCCACCGACAGGACGGTGAAATGGCCGCTGGCTTCGGCTTCGCTCGTCAAGGGTATCGTATCGCTTACGACCACTTCTTCCAGCGGTGCTTGTGCGATGCGCTCGATAGCCGGATCCGACAGGACAGCGTGTGTTGCCGCCGCGTACACTTTGTCGGCACCTTGTTCCTTCAGGCCCAGGGCTGCGTTGGTCAGGGTGCCGGCAGTATCGATCATGTCGTCGAGTATCACGCAAGTGCGTCCGCGCACGTCACCTACGACGTTCAGCACCTCACTAACGTTGGGCCGCTCGCGCCGCTTGTCGAGGAACGCAAGGTCCGCCTGCACGCGCTTGGCGTACGCGCGCGCACGCTCCACGCCACCCGCGTCCGGCGAAACGAACACGGGGGGCTCGCTGAACTTTGGCGCAAGGTACGTCAAGAACACTGGCATGGCGAAGAGATTGTCGAAGGGCACGTTGAAAAAGCCCTGGATCTGGCCCGCGTGAAGGTCCATCGCGACGGCTCGACTGATTCCGCTCGTCGTGAGCAAGTCAGCCACCAGCTTGGCGGTGATCGGTGTGCGCGGCGCGATCTTCCGGTCCTGCCGAGCATAGCCGTAGTACGGCATCACTGCGGTGATGGAGCCCGCCGAAGCACGGCGCAGAGCGTCGATCATCACGAGGAGCTCCATCAAGTTGTCGTTGACCGGCGTGCAGGTGGGCTGCACTACGTACACGTCCACGCCTCGAACATTTTCCTGGATTTCGGTATAGACCTCCCCATCGGCGAAACGCGTGATTCGGGCACGACTCAGCGGCAGCTCCAAGTAGGAGGCCATCGACTCGGCCAAGACCCGATTTGCGTTGCCGCCAAAGATGCAGATGGACTTGAACATCGCAATTTCTTCTCTTTGCGCACTGGCGGGCAAGCACGCGCTACGACCGGGCCGGCCTTTGGAAGGACGGGAATCGCTAGCAAACCGAAAAGTGCGTGTCAACCGAGCGTCTGGGGCCTGAGCGACCTTGCCCTATGGGGTCCGCACTGGCTTGCGGGGGTTCCTGTCGTCCGGCTGGATTCGGTCGATCAAGGCGTTTGAAACGGTGGCCGAGCGCCCAACGCTCTCCGGGCTCCAGGGGCGTCGGTGCCGCTGGCCAGCTCCCGCACCGGACACGAATCGACGCGTTTTGCCACGAATCGACCCGAGGGGCCTTGAGCCGGGGGAGTTTTGCCTATAAGTACTGCTTCGTCCGGTAGGAGGGACCATGCCTGCAATCGCATTGATCGTGTCCGACCGGCCCGCGGCCGAGGGCGTGTGGTTTCCTGCCCTCACGCGAGTCGGATTCGAGGTCCGCCGGATCGCGCTACAGGGGTTTGGCGAGGCTGTGTGCGACGGTGTGGCCGTGGTGGTGGACGCTGCCAGCCAAGGCTTCGATGAAGACGAGCTGCTGTCGGATGTGGGGCTGGCACGGGCAGTGGGTGCGCAACCGGCGGTGGACTGCGTGGGCAGCGATCGGACCGGGGGCGTTGAGGACGTACTCGAGGACCTGTGTCGGGGCCTGCTGGTCCGGACCGACCAAGATGTGGCGCGTGTGGCGGCAGGCCTCGCACGCCGCTGCGACGCCCACCGCTCCCTGCGCTTCGAGTACGTGAGCGTCTCGCCGCGAAAGAACGAGGTGCTGGCCATTCTCGGGGACGGCAACGCGGTAACCATACCCAGGCCGCTGCCGGGCGGCGACGACGGGTGCGATGTGACGAAGATCAGTCTCGCGGAGGACGCGAGCTCGGTTCGACTCACCTTGGCCAGCGGAGTCGAGGTCACCGTCCAGGCGGCAGGACTCGTGCCAGCAAGGGATGCAACGCCCGCCACCAACGGTCACAACGGAATGAGCATCGACGGTGCCCGGCTGGGGGCCAGGCTAAGGGAGCTGCGGCTGCAGGCCGGCCTCACCCAGGCCGAGCTCGCCCGCCGCACGGGCATCCACCGTCCGAACATCGCCAGAGTCGAAGCAGGCCGGCATACACCTTCGCTCGAAACGCTGGCGCGGCTGACCTCCGCCATCGGAGTACCCACTACGCGGGTCCTGGCGGGAGACTAGCCCGCATCGGTCACCAACCCGCGGTCGCGGTATCGACCAGGAACCGCGTGATCGACCGGAACCGCGTGATCGATCCGCCCGCTCCATTGGACAAGGAGCCAGCGCTCATGAAGCGTCGACCTTGCCTCGCACCCTGGGTCCGTGGCGATCCCGTTTATCGCGCATTTTTCCGATTTTCTAGGACTCAAACTATACCCGTGATGCGGTTGGATCGTGTTTGTTCGACTTTCCAGTTTCCCAAGAAAGCTGGATTTTTCCCTAGACAGCGGAACAACGTGAGGTTATGTATTAACGGATGGGGACGGAAACTGGCAAAAACCTATTCACGGCGTCGCAAGTTGCGCGTTTTTGCCAGGTAGACCTAAAAACGATACACAACTGGGCTGATAAGGGTGAGATCCGACACTTCCGTACGCCGGGACGCCACCTGCGGTTCCGCCGCGCCGACGTGGTGAACTTCCTGCGAAGATACGGCTACCCAGTCCCCGCGGTGCTGCTGGCCGGCAAGCCGCGCCTGGTGGTGGTGGACACCGACGAACCTGCCCTGGCAAAGCTGCGCGAGGCTCTGCAGACGCAGTTCGAGGTAACCGGTTACGGGGACATCGTCGACGCGCTCGTCTCGATCGGAAGCGAGGCTCCCGATCTCATCGTACTGGACGCCTACTCGGGCCGCGTCGACAGTGTCCACAGCATCGGTCGGCTGCGCAACAACGAGGCCACCCGCCACATCCGCACCGTTGTGTACTCCCAGGAGCCCAGCATCAAGCGCCAATGCCTGGACGCTGGTGCCGCCGCCTTCGTCGAAAAGCCCGACTTGGACGCTCTGCGCAGGACGTTGCTGCAGCTGATGGGCGCCCCGCGCTAGAGCCCCGATCGGGGTGCTCTGGTGCGTTTCTATTCCTCGTCGTCGCGTCTTGCCAGCGACGCCTGGTCTACTGCGGTCTGCACGGGCTATCTTGCCACGGGCCCCCAAAGGGCTCGTGACAGAACCAACTCGATCCGCGAGCCCAGAGAATCGACACGGAGGACAACATGGACATCGATATTGGGATCAAAGAAGACGACCGGCAACGCCTGGCACAAGAGCTGTCCAACCTGCTCGCTGACAGCTACACGCTATACCTGAAGACTCATAACTTCCACTGGAACGTCAAAGGACCGATGTTTCAAACGTTGCACACAATGTTCGAGCAGCAGTATCTGGAGCTCGCGTTGGCCGTCGATGCCATCGCGGAACGCATCCGATCGCTCGGACACCCGGCGCCCGGCAGCTACTCGGCTTTCTCGCGCCTGTCCAGCGTCTCCGAGACCGACGGGGTTCCGAAGGCAACCGACATGGTAGGGCTCCTACTGGCAGCGCATGAAGCGGTCGTGAGGACGGCACGCAGAGTCGTCGCCGTTGGCAACGAGGCCGGCGACGAGGCAACTGCCGACCTCGGGACGCAGCGGCTTCAGATCCACGAGAAGACGGCGTGGATGCTGCGAAGCCTGCTCGAAGAGTAGCGGCCGACACCTGACCGGCGACATGTTGGCGTGTTCGTCGGATACAATGGCGGCGTGAGGAATCTGCCGCGCTCCCCTCTCGCGCCTGCCGCCTTCCCGGAGCTACCGAAGGTGTCCGGTGTGCGGCTTTCCGTCGCTGCGTTGGGCCTCAAGTACGAAGGACGCCCGGATGTCTTGCTGGCGGACTTCGTCCGGGGGACGCAGGTGGCGGGAGTCTTCACGCGTTCCACCACTTCGTCGGCGCCGGTGCTCCTCTGCCGAAAGAACTTGTCTGGCAAGTTGGCACGCGGGTGCTTCGTCAACGCAGGAAACGCCAACGCATTCACGGGCAAGCGCGGCGAGCGAGCGGCGTTGCACATCTCCGAGGTCGTGGCCGAGGCGCTCGGTGCCTCGCCGTCGGAGGTCTTCGTTGCCTCAACCGGCGTCGTCGGAGAGCCTCTCGATTCCGGACCGATAGCCACGGCCATGGACGGACTGGCGAGCAACCTCGGCAGGGCGTCGTTCCACGACGCTGCCCGGGCGATATGCACCACCGACACCTATCCCAAGGGAAGTGCGCTCGAAACGAAGATCGGTGATGAGACGGTCCGCATCTGTGGTATCGCCAAAGGATCGGGCATGGTCGCGCCCAATATGGCCACGGTCCTGGGCTTCGTGTTTACGGACGCGAGCCTCGAGGCCTCGCTGCTCCAGTCCCTACTCAACGAGTACGTCGAGACGACCTTCAACAGCATTACCGTCGATGGCGACACGTCGACGAGCGACACACTGCTCTTGTTCGCTACCCAGGCTGTCCGGCACCGACAGATCAGTGATCCCGGCGACGAGGCGCTGGGCGACTTCCGCCGGGCCTTGGCGGGGGTGTTGGAGGATCTTGCCCTGCAAGTCGTCCGCGATGGCGAGGGAGCCACGAAGCTCGTGCGCATAGCCGTCAGCGAAGCCGAGTCCAACGAGTCGGCAAAGAGAATCGCCTTGGCCATCGCCAATTCACCCCTCGTCAAGACCGCTATCGCGGGCGAGGACCCGAACTGGGGCCGTGTTGTCATGGCAGTTGGAAAGGCGGGTGAGCCCGCGAATCGCGAGGCGATGAGCATCTGGTTCGGTCCTCACTTGGTCGCGGATCGCGGCGAGCGCGCCGAGTCCTACGTCGAGGATGAGGTAGCAAAGTACATGAAAGGCGATTGCCTTGAAGTGAGTGTGCGTGTGGGGATGGACGGCCAAGGCTCGGCGCGGGTCTGGACCTGCGATCTGACCCATCGCTACATCTCCATCAACGCCAGCTATCGGACCTAGTGCTCGCGGCGACCAACCATGCCCACACGACGGACGGCGCCCCCAAGGGCCGCTGTACGAGGACCCTGCCAAGGCGTCGGGTCAACATAACATCGCCACTTCGATTTCGATCCATCCCGTGCAGCGGTGCTGCGCGGCCTTCGAATACAGGGAGTATTCGCGCGACAGCGCGCCTTGCTGGCCGGGCGCCTCAAGGCCGACCTGGCAATGCTATTCTGACCCGGCGCCCAGAAGGGATTCGCCCAAGTGCGCGGCTGTCATGATCTGGCGGTTTTCACTGCTGCACACCACCCTGTGGGCGCTGTTGGCGAGCCTGGCCGGCGCCTGCCGCGACGGCTCGTCCAGCAAGGGGGCCGGCGGGGGTGCACTTGACCTGCAACCCAATCGCAACTGCGCCCTCGTCTACCGCTTGCGCTTCGAGACGGATGTCGCGACGCTAACCCGCGTGTCCGTGCAGCCGCAAGGCACCAGCGGGTGGAGTGTTGCCGAGCGAGGAGGCCCCAGGCGCAGTCACAACATCCTCATCGCTGGGCTACGCGCACAAAGCACGTACCGGCTTGAGGTCAAAGCGCGCGACTCGGCAGGTGCAACCGCACTCGAGCGGTTCCTCGTGCTCACGACCGATCCTTTGCCATCCACGCTGCCGCCCATCGAAGTCACCAGGAGCGACAGCGCAGCGATGGCTGACGGTTTCACGTTGTTCGACGTTGCGGTCTGGCGGCCGGACGGGGTTGCCGGCAGCGGCTGGCTGATTGCGTTGGACTCCGAGGGCCAGGTCGTGTGGTACTTCGAGCACAAACATCGTCCGGAAAACGCTCGGCTGCTCGCGAACGGACACCTGGTTTACATGCACAGCAAGAACCGAATCGTCGAAATCGACCTTGCCGGTCGGGTTCGGCACGCTTGGGCGGCCACGAATCTGCTCAAGAGTGCGGAGAAGCGCAAGCTGCGGCGGGAGGGAGTCGCTGCGGTCGCCGCAGACACCTTTCACCACGACTTGCACGAGCTGCCTGACGGCAACTTCATGGTCCTGAGCACGCGGCTACGCAGACTCGTGCCCAGTGCGTGCCCGCAGGCGCCGTCGACGGTGACACAGGCGTGGTTCAACGTGGTTGGAGACGTATTGGTAGAGTTCGAACGCGACGGCGGTGCGATCGTGCGGCGCATCGACCTGTTCGATGTCTTCGATCCTTGCCGCCATCACCGTGCGCTGGACGATGGCCACTGGAACCACATCTACGCGGGGCTCCAGACCCGCGATTGGACCCACGGCAACACGATCATCTACGACCCGGCTCAGCGAGTCGCGATCGTCGCGCTGCGCAACCTCGACCGCATCGTGGCGTTTGCATACCGTCCCGGATCCGATTCGGCGCAAAGCGGCAATGCCCCGGTCGCCTGGATTCTCGGGCCGCCAACGGATACGCCGGAAAACCACGACGAGCGGCGGCTGAAGCCCGCGGGCAAAGAGCTGATCTGGCCGCACCATGCCCACGCACCCACGCTGACGGCCGACGCTGGCTTGCTCATGT
>JAKSBK010000313.1 GCA_022361155.1 Pseudomonadota bacterium | reverse complement strand
CATGGCCGCACTGAGAACGAGTACCGCCATGGCTGAGGACGGGCCAAGCTGCGGAATGAACACCGGCGAGGCGGCAACCGGCGAGCCCATCAAGGTTGGCGGCATCCACGGCAACGCCGCGCCCGGCGATTTTTCATCCTCGACCGATGCGGCGGCGGCCTACTTCGCCTGCGTGAACGCCAACGGTGGTATCCACGGGCGCCCCATCGAGTACCTTGTCGAGAACGATCAGTGGAACCCGGAACTGGCCGGCCAGGCCGCTGCCAAACTGCTGGTCGATGAAGCCGTCGTGGCGATGGTCGGCAACGGTTCGTTCCTGGAGATGGCGGTCAATGCTGGCACCTACAAGGAGCAGGGCGTGATGACCATGGCGTCCGCCTGTGCGGTTTCGGAGTGCTTTGAAAGCCCCAATATCGTGTCCACCAACCAGGGTCCGCTGCCATCCAATGTCGGTGCGGCGCAATATGCCCAGGAGGAGTTGGGCTCGACCAGCGTGGCCTGTGTCGGTCTCGCCATTCCGAACGTTGGCACCTGGTCCTGCGATCAGGTCGCCGCGTTGATGGAGGCGCGCGGCGGATCGGGGCATTCGATCTTCATGAACCCGGCCGCACCCGATGTGAACTCCGCGCTGCTGGAGGCGGTGGCGACCGGCGCCGACACGATGTTGGTGAACCTGCCGGCCGGTCTCGCCATCGCGGTGCTGAAGGCCGCCGAAGAACAGGACCTGCGCGATTCCTACAAGTGGATCGCTCCCACACCGCTTTATGATCTGTCGGTTCCAGAGGCTCTTGGCGAGTATTGGAGCGGGCATGTCTATGTGAACGCGGAACTGGCGCCGTTCAACGACGGCGGTCCCGACAACAACAACTGGATCAAGGTGATGGATGCCTACGCCAACGCGGATGATCCGCGCGACACCTTTTCCCAGTCGGGATATCTGTCGGCCAGGTTCTTCGTGGACACGCTGCTGGCCATGGACCCTGCCGACGTGGGCGACCGCGCCAAGGTCAACGCGGCGATCACCGCGATTTCAGGCTACACCTCGGATTTGATGTGCGGGCCGTACTATGTGGGCGAGGCCGATTTCCACATGCCGAACCATGCCGGCCACATGGTGCTCATCAAGGATGGCGGCTTCGAGGTGGTGCGCGACTGCTACGAGTACGACAGCGCCTATTTCGAGCCGCATATCGCAATCGAGAAAGAGCTGGGCCTGCGCTGATCGCGATTGGCGGCACATCCTCGAAGCCGGGTGTGCCGCCTTGCGGGCCGGGTGCCTGTTTAATGTCCGTCCAGCGCGACCATCTGGTTTCGGCAGGTGTCTACCTGCTTGTAATGGCTGGCGCGTTTGCCTGGCTGGCGGCGGGCAAGCCCATGAAGGTCGTGGGCCTGTTCGCCGTTTCGGGCCTTGCCACCGGCTCGCTTTACGCGCTGGGTGGCATCGGCCTGGTGGTGCTCTACCGCGCCAGCGGCGTGCTGAACATCGCCAATGGCGCCATGGGCGCGGCGGGCGTGATGGCGGCGTGGCAGTTGGGGCAATGGGGCCTGCCCGGCCCGCTCACCTGGATCGCCGGCATCGCGCTCGCCACCGCGTTGTCGCTGACCTACGGGCGGGCCGTGGCGCCGATGCTGTCCTTCCAGCCGCCGGTGGTCAAAGCCGCCGCCACCTTGGGCGCGGCGCTTATCATTCTTGGCGCGGTCAATTTCTTCTGGGTGGACGATGTGCGCAAGTTCTCCCTGCCGTCGGACGCCATTGGGATCAAGATACTGGGCCTGAGGGTCACCTTGACGAGGCTGATCGTGTTCCTCACCGCGATAGCGGTGGTGATCGCCATCCAGGCCTATCTCTCGCGGTCGGTTCGCGGATTGCAGATGCGCTCCCTGGCGAACAACCGCCACCTGTCGGCGCTGCGGGGGGTGCCGATCCTGAAAGTCGAGACGCTGGCGTGGGGCATTTCGGGCCTGTTGGCCGGTTTCACGGGCCTGATGTTCGGCGATCTCATCCGGCTGGAGCCCACCGTGATCACGTTCATGGTGATCCCCTCCATCGCGGCGGCGAT
>JAKSBK010000312.1 GCA_022361155.1 Pseudomonadota bacterium | reverse complement strand
GGCCCCAGCCCTGGCGCCCGCTGGCGGCGTTGGGACCTCCTCGAATATGCGCTGCACCGCATCGAAATGAACCGCAGTCTTCGTCGGTCCGCCTTGCCAGCGAGCCCCACTGCAGGCCCCAACCAACCAGGATTCCTGTGGAGAGGTACTAGCCCGCCGCGCCTTCCTTGGAGCCGTGTCCCTGGGCGGGGTCGGATGCGGCCTCGGGTTACCGCGGGTGGCCGGACCTTTCGACGCGAAAGACTTCGAGAAGCTCGTCCCTCGGGACAAGAAGCCTTGCCAGGGGCGTTGAAGCCTGGCAGGGGAGAGATGCGCCATGCTCGAGATCGATCGTCGCAGCTTCCGCCGGGCCGCCCACGCGTGGCAGCGATCCACGGACAGCCCTTGCCTCACCAGGGCCCTGTCGCTGCCAGATGGGACGAAGCGCACATGAGTAGAAGCGACCTATCCACGTGCTGTGGACCTACTCCCGGCGGTGGATGCGACCGCCGAGGCGCTGAGCCGCCCGACAGGTTGGCCCGGCGCGATTTCTTGAGAACAACAGGTGTGGGTGTTGTGAGCGCCTGCTTGGCTCCGGCCTGCGGCCCGGCGTTCGCCGGCCCCTTCGAGCACAAGGACCCTGGCGCGCACCTGATTCCAGCCGACAAGAAGCTGTCGGCGGCCTGGATCAAGTCGCTGTATGAACGCAGCGCTCCGGAAGTCTACTCGGGTTGGGACCGGCAGCTGAAGTATGTCGGCATGCCTATCGGCGGGATCGGCTGCGGTCAGCTGTATCTCGGTGGAGACGGCCGGCTCTGGCTATGGGACATCTTCAAGAGCAACTATCGGCGCGAGCCGGATCACGGCCAGCGACTCAAGTTCATGACCCTCTGCGGTCACTACACCGACCCCGTGGCATTCGGCGAGCAGTACAACAAGCTCAATGGGGCTTCGGTAGAGCAGGGTTTCGCTGTTCGGGTGCGGACCGACGCTGGGCTGACGGCGAAGACGCTTGACCACCACGGATTTCCGCAGGTGACCTTTCGTGGCGAGTACCCCGTCGCCCGGGTCGCATACCTGGGCGCGAAGCTGCCGCTGAAGATCGAGCTTGAAGCTTTTTCGCCCTTCATTCCTCTCAATGCCGCAGACAGCGCCTTACCGGCGACGATCACGAGCTTCCGTCTCGTCAACACGGGCACCAAGGCGCTCGAAGTCGACCTGGGTGGTTGGCTACAAAACGCAACCTGTCCCTACGTCACGGAAGCGAGGCTCGGGCGACGTGTGAACGCCTGGTCATCCGCCAAGGGTAGGGTTACCTTGCTCGCATCGATCGAATCGCAGGGACCGCAGCCCAGGACTCCACTCGAGAAGCGGCATGGGTACGGCTCGATGGCGTTATCGTTGCTCGAGGACGATCTCGCCCCCTGGGGGACGACGGCACTTTCGCAGCCCGATGGGCTTTTTGAGCACGTTGGCGTTGCCCCCAGGGGTAGGCCACAACGGCAGACGCTGGATCGGCCGCTCCTAGGTGCGCTGGGGGCCACGGTCCGGCTGAAGCCGGGCGAGTCGCGGACGCTCGATTTCGCCATCACGTGGTACTTCCCGGATTACCAAGAAACCGAGGCTGCTCCGGGTCACCTCTCGCAGCTGCGCGATTTCGAGAAGCTGCGGCGGCACTATGCGCCGCGCTTCGATTCAGCCGCAGCGGTCGCTGATTATCTCGCCCGGAACAAGAAGCGTCTGCTGGGCGGCACACGCAAGTGGAACCAGACCTGGTACGACAGCACGCTGCCTCATTGGTTTCTGGACCGGACGTTCGTCGCCATCGACTGCGCTGCCACGAACGTGCTCCACTGGTTTGATAGTGGCCGCCTGTATGCCTGGGAGGGCGTCGACTGCTATCCGGGCACCTGCACGCACGTCTGGCACTATGCGCAGGCGCTGTCGCGGGTTTTCCCCGAGCTCGAGCGCGCCTTCCGTTCCATCACGGACTACGGGATCGCGTTTGATCCTGACAATGGCCTGATCGGCCATCGCGCCGAGAACGCGCCCAGCGAGGCTACCGACGGCCAGGCAGGCACGATTCTGCGCACATATCGCGAGCACCTGATGTCCGCCGACGATACGTTCCTCAGATCTCTGTGGCCCAGGGTCAAGAAGTCCATCGAGTTCCTTATCGCCAAGGACGGAAACGGCAGCGGCCTGATCGAAGGCAAGCAGCCTCATACGCTCGACGCGGCGTGGTTTGGCCCGATGGGTTGGATCAGCGGGCTGTATCTCGCCGTGCTGGCTGCGGGCGAGGCGATGGCACGAGAGGTGGGCGAGGAGCCGTTTGCCACGCGCTGTCGTCAGATTCTGGACCGAGGCCAACGCAACATCGTAACGCAATTATTCGATGGCGAATACTTCATTCACAAGCCCGACCCCAAGCATCCCAAGGCGCTACGTAGCGGTCCTGGCTGCCATATCGACCAGGTGCTGGGGCAAGCCTGGGCGCATCAAGTTGGGCTCGGGCGCGTGATTCCCAAAGAGCAAACGGTGTCCGCGCTCAAGAGTCTTTGGAAGTACAATTTCGCACCCGACGCAGGCGGATACGCGCTCAAGCATGTCGAGATCGAGCAGACCTTCCGCTGGTATGCCATGCCCGGGGAGGCGGGCCTTGTCATGTGTACCTGGCCCAAGGGCGGTGCCAAGCAGGCGATCCCGGGCGAAGCGCTACGCCCCGCGAAAAACCCCGATGTCTGGACGGGTCCCGGAGGCTATTTCAACGAGTGCATGAATGGGTTCGAGTATCAGGCTGCCGCTCACATGATTGCCGAGGGTGAACCGGGCGACGAGCTCGTAGAGCGCGGTCTCGCGATCGTCAAAGCGATTCACGAACGCTACGCGCCCGACAAGCGAAATCCGTTCAATGAAATCGAGTGCTCCGATCACTACGCGCGCTCCATGGCAAGCTTCGGCGCGTTTCTGTCGGCGTGCGGTTACGAGCATCACGGGCCCAAAGGCTGGCTGGGGTTCGCTCCCAAGGTCTCACCCGACAAGTTCAAGGCCGCTTTCACCAGCGCCGAGGGTTGGGGCAGCTACGAGCAGGGTATCGAGGGCAACGAGCTGCACAGCCGTATCTCGCTGCACCACGGACGGCTACGTCTGAGGCGGTTTTCCGTTGCGCTGGCGGGGGCGCTGGCCGGCAAGAAGATCGCGTCCGTCGTAGTCAACGATCGCGCCCAGAGCCAAGTGCGGCAGAGCGGCAATCGCGTCGTCGTCACGCTGGACCGGGCTGTGAATCTGCGCGAAGGTCATGCGCTCTCCATGGTGTCGAGCGTAGGCTGATGCACCGGCGGCCGGTCCGGGTTCCGGAGCCGATCGTCGCCAACCCTGGGGCCGGTTCCGGAACCCGGACCGACGC
Organism: Pseudomonadota bacterium; assembly: GCA_022361155.1. Taxonomy (NCBI): domain Bacteria; kingdom Pseudomonadati; phylum Pseudomonadota; species Pseudomonadota bacterium. Next base: position 3,388 of record JAKSBK010000312.1, on the reverse strand, counting down.
GCCTGCAGCTCTGCATCTGCATGGTGCAGCGAACGTAGTCCCCCCCTGGTCCGATGCCACCAGCACCATCGTGCTCAGCCCCATGGACCTCATCGCTCCCCTGTGCGCCCTGGTGCCCCCTCCCTACCCGGGCGCACCCAACCCGTGATCCTCGCTGGCATACGTAACCCAAATCTCACACACAATCAGAGCCGACCACGCACGCCCATGGATACCTGCCTTCCCGTGTAACCTAGGTAGGTCAAACGGTCCGGCGTTCGATCGTACTCGATCGAAGCGGCGTTCAGCAGGTTGATGCCGTTCGCGAAGAGGGTCACGTGCTCACCGAAGCGGTAACCCAGACTCACGTCGAGCTGTGAGTAGGCCTGCCGGTAGGTGATCGGGCGTGGTCTCACGAGATAACGACTGCGCGTGTTGAGCGCGATCCGCCCGCTGATGGGGCCTTTGTCATAAAACAGAGCCAAGTTGTAGTTGTACTTGGAATAGCCGACCATCGGCAGCTTCTCGTCGTTCGGCCCTTCACTGGATCCGCTGCTTAGATTGTAGCTGCAGTTCGCCAGCGCCCCGAACCCGCTCAAAAAAGCTGGCAGCATGTCGAAGGTCTGCTGGTATCCGAGCTCGATCCCGCCGACCCGAGCGCTTTTTCCGTTTATGGGCCGGCGCCGGCTGTAGGTGAAGCCGGGATCGAAGTCGACATGCGCAATCACGTCCTCTTCGAGCACGGTCACGATGAAGCCGTCGATATGCTTGAAGTATACCGAACCGGTAAGCGCGGAAGAGGTTGCGAAGTACCATTCCAGCGCGAGATCGGCCTGGATCGATCGGTAGGGGTCGAGGTCCGGGTTTTGCTCGTGAATCACGTTGCGGCTGGTCCCGGACTCGACTCTGTAGGTGGGCGAGAGGCTACCGATATCCGGCCGGGTGATCGCCATCGAGCCGCTCGCGCGCAGGATCAGATCGTCGTCGAGGTTGAGCCGAAAGGTCGCGCTCGGCAGCAGATTCAGGTACTTGCTGGTCACAGCGTACGGCTCGGGGTCGCCGTATTCCGTCCTCATTATGCTTTGGTCCTCCACCGAGCGATGGATCCGGATCAGGTGCCTTTGATAGGCGCTGGATCTCACCTGCGTCAGAGAGCCCCGGACTCCGGCGTCGACAACGTACGGCATCTGACCGAGCTCGCCTCGCAGCGTGGCCGAGATGTACGCGGTGTACACCAGCTCGCTCACGTCGAAGGTGCTCTGTAGGCGGAGACGGGGCAGGAGCTGTTCGTAGACCGGCAGATTCAGGGAGCGGAAGTAGTCAAACAGCCCGTTCAGATCGTAGTCGATCAGGTCGCGTGGGAAATCGCCCTTCTGATGGGACAGAAAGGGGGAGCCGCTGGGAGGGATGTAGAGCCGCTCGAACGGGATGCGGACCCAGACGCTTCTGCTGTTGGGCACGCGCACCAGCAGGTCCTCTGGAACGCTGCCTGGCACGCCGGCGAATCGACCATGGGCAAAGGCAGCCGCGTTTTCGGGTTCGTAGGTTGTCCTGGTCTTGGCGCGGCGGGCGACGTCCAGGCCGGTGCGCAGCGTGAGCGGGAAGGAGTCAAGGTATTGTGCAGCATCGAGACGCGCCTCGAAGACCTCGTCCCGCACATCGGTGCCGTTGATCATCGCCCAGTGTGCGCCGAAGGGAGCTTGGCCGATCGGAGGATCAAAACGTAGATCCGGAATCCTGTTGCCTGTGGTGGCGTCGAAGACGCCGCGATTCGCATACGTGCGAAGGGACGCAATCCGATTGTCGCCGTTGTTTGCGCTGAGCGCCCGCGAGTACGACACGTCGGCGCTGAGTGTGTGGCGAGGGGTGTGCCAAGTGCTGTTCAGGCCCGTCATCCAGGTGTCGGTCCTGCGGGGCGAAATTTGATGGTGTACCTCGATCAGAAAAGGGTCTTCGGCCACGAAGCGCTGCACCGTGCCCGACCTGTCGACCACCGTCTCGGTGAAGCGACCATCCCTCCAGAGCGGCGTATCGAACGGCAGGAGCACGACGTTGGTTTCCGAATCGACGTGGAAGCGGGAGAAGAGGCCGTCGACCACCACGCTGAGCTGGTCGTTGGGCTTCCACTCCAGCGCCGCAGACCCACCGATCCGCTCGCGCTGGTCGGCACTCTTTCGAAACCGGGGATACTGGGGCAGGCTCACGGGGACATCGGGGGGAAGATCGGCCGGGCGTGGAATCAACCGCGTGTTGCCTCTCATTTCGTCCGTGCGGTAGTTCGACTCGTACAAGTCCTGCCGCAGTGCGCGCTTGGAGTACGAAAGCGTGAGCATCATACCCAGCGTTCCATCGGCGAACACGTCGCTGATGAGCGCATTGGCACGCGGATTGAAGGTTTGGGCAAGCTCGTCGTAGACTGCCTGCAACGAGCCGGCCAAGACGAAGCGACCGAAGTGCGAGGGCCGGGCGGTGTTCATGTTGACCGTCGCGCCGATCCCGCCTTCTCGCCCAGCGGCCGACGGGCTTTTTTGGACCTCCACCGAGGCCAGCAACTCGGGCGCCAGTACATCGAAGGCAAAGCCCCGCCCGCCCCGCTCCGAGGCCAAGGAGCGGCCGTTGACGGTCGTCACGCTGAAGTTGGAGCCCAGACCGCGGACGCTGATGCTCTGCCCTTCGCCGTTGACGCGGTCGATGGCAACGCCGGTGACGCGCTGAAGCGCCTCGGCCACGTTCTGGTCCGGAAGCTTGCCGATGTCCTCGGCCACGATGGCGTCCACGATCCCAACCGCGGCGCGCTTCATCTCGAGAGACTGGCGCATCGACTGCCGAAGCCCCGTAACGAGGAGTTCCTCGGTCTTGGACCCTGGAGCCGCCTTGCCGCGCCTGCGCCGCGCTCCGGCCGAGCGTTTCTCTACCTTGCCGCGTTCCTTGCCCTGCGGTTGTTTCGCGTCCCTGCGGGTGGATTCGTCCGCGCCGCGCGCGGGTGCCTCGTCGGCGTCGGGCTCTACGCCGGGTTCGGCGTTGGGCTCGGCCCCCGGCTCGTCGTTCGGGGTGGGCTCCGGGTCGGACGACTGAGCATGAAGGACACAGGGCGATGCGGCGCAAACGAGTCCCGCCAAGAGGGACGGGATCAGGATCGAGGGGTCCATGCGCAGCCCGGAGCGGCCGGCATTCGGTGCTCGCAAAAAGCTCAGGGGCCCATGCTTGGAAAGCACGGCTCCCGCGGAGCCGAAGTACGTAGGGTCGGATAACGTTGGCATGCTCGTTCAGCCAAGCTACGGCGCAGCCGCAGCCTGTACAGAAGCCTGAAGCTGATTCGAAACCGTGAGTGTGATCCCGATGACGATCAGCGTGTCGTTCATGTCCGTGAGCGCCTCGGACAGGCATTGCTGTGCGTCTGGGAAGCCCT
>JAKSBK010000311.1 GCA_022361155.1 Pseudomonadota bacterium | reverse complement strand
TCGTCACCGTCAAAGCGTGCGGTGGTTTCAAGGTCGGTGACCGCAGAACCCGCGTTGGGCTCTGACATGGCAGCGGTGATGTTCCGGACATAGATCACACCGTTGGTCAATGCGTTCCAGGCATGGGGATCAACCTCGCCGTCAACCATCTGACGAGCGCGGAGGGCCTCAGCGGCCTGCCCCGGCTGGAGTCGCTGCTCCTGGGCAGCCATGCGCTTACCTCGTTGCGCCCCCTCACCAACCTGCCTGCGCTGCGATGGCTCACCGCCTACGGCAACCCGCTTCAGACCCTCGACCTCCCCCCAGACAGCCCGGCCCTCAGCAAGATCGACGTAAGCGAGCGTCTCATTCAGGAATTGACTTCCGGCACCGGGGCACAGGGATAATTGATTGGGACAACGCCTTCGCCCTTTCCTATCTTGCCTGCATCCTCGTTCCTCATCACAGGCCTGTCTTCCGATGAAACCCTTTGCGCTTTGCCTGCTACTCAGCAGCCTTCTCGTCCTGAGCGATTCCGGTCTTGCTACGGCTCAAGGACCGCCCAGCACCGACATCGTGCTCGTGGCGATGCACAACGACCAGATCGCCCTGCCCCACGATCAACTGATCAACCTGACGGATCGAGACGGCTATGACAACCAGCCGTTCTTCACGCCGGACGGCAAGGCGCTGCTCTACACGTCGGCGCGCGACGGGCAGACGGAGATCTATCGGATCACGCTGGCTACGCGCACCCCGGAGCGCGTAACGGAGACGCCGGAGAGCGAATACTCGCCCACGATGCTGCCTAACGGCGACGGCTTCTCGACCATCCGCGTCGAAGCCGACGGCACGCAGCGGCTCTGGCGGTTCGATCTCAACGGCGAAAACCCGGCGCTCGTGCTCGACGCCGTCAAGCCCGTCGGCTATCATGCCTGGGCCGACGGGCATACGCTGGCCCTCTTCGTCCTCGGCGACCCGCCGACGCTCCAACAGGCCGACACCCGCACCGGACGCGCCGACACGCTCGCCTACGGCATCGGCCGGTCGATCCATCGCGTGCCGGGCGCG
>JAKSBK010000310.1 GCA_022361155.1 Pseudomonadota bacterium | reverse complement strand
GCGGCGGTGGTGTCGGTGCCGCTCGCCAAGCGTCTCGGGCTCGGTTCGGTGCTGGGCTATCTGCTTGCAGGCATAGCGATTGGCCCTTTTGGTCTCGAGCTGCTGGGGGATGAAGTGCAGGACGTGATGCACTTCGCCGAGTTTGGCGTCGTGATGATGCTCTTTCTGGTGGGTCTCGAGCTCGAGCCCTCGCTGCTGTGGAGGCTGCGGACACCTATCGTCGGCCTTGGGGGGCTGCAGGTCGGTCTCACCGGGGCGTTGATCGCCGGCGTTGCGCTGGCTTTCGGCCTGCACTGGAAGCAGGGCGTGGCTATAGGCATGGTGCTGGCGCTGTCGTCCACCGCCATCGTGCTTCAGACGCTTCAGGAAAAGGGCCTGATGAAGAGCGCGGCCGGGCAAAGCGCCTTCGCGGTGCTGCTGTTCCAGGACATCGCGGTGATCCCGATGCTGGCCCTGTTTCCGCTGCTGGCCACGCGCACGCAGCAGGCGACGCCCGGCGGACACCACGCCTCGAGCTGGCTCGAGCAGCTGGCGCCCTGGATGCAGACGCTGATCGTGCTCGGCGCGGTATCGGCCGTCGTGGTCGGCGGGCACTACGCGGTCCGGCCTGCGTTCCGCTTCATCGCCCGAACGCGCTTGCGCGAGATCTTCGTGGCGGGCGCGTTGCTGCTCGTGATCGGTATCGCGCTCTTGATGGCGCAGGTGGGCCTCAGCCCCGCCCTCGGAACCTTCGTGGCCGGTGTGGTGCTGGCCGACAGCGAGTACCGCCACGAGCTCGAAAGCGACATCGAGCCCTTCAAGGGCCTGCTCTTGGGGCTGTTCTTTCTCGCGGTGGGAGCCTCGATCGATTTCGAGCGCTTCGTCGCCGATCCGGTGCTCATCGGAGGGCTGGTGGTGTCGCTCATGCTGGGCAAGCTCTTGGTGCTCGCCTTGCTCGCGCGTCTCTTCCGGCTGGGCATCGGTCAGAACCTGCTCTTTTCCTTTGCGATGGCACAGGGGGGCGAGTTCGCGTTCGTGCTGCTGTCCGCCGCCAGGCAAGGCGGAGTCCTCGGCGACGAAATCAGCGACCCGCTGGTACTGGTGGTCGCGATGTCGATGGCGCTGACGCCGCTCAACATGATCTTGTTCGACAAGGTCATTCGGCCGCGCGTTGGCGCGCGCACGCGGGCGCCCGACTACGACGCGATCCACGGAGACAACCCCGTGATCGTGGCGGGTTTTGGTCGCTTCGGCCAGATCTGCACGCGACTGCTGGACGCCCAGGGAATCGCCTCGACGGTGCTCGAATACGACTCCGACCAGGTCGAGACGCTGCGGCGCTTCGGGCGCAAGGTGTACTACGGCGACGCCTCGCGTCTGGATCTGCTCACCAATGCAGGCGCCGAGCACGCCAAGGTCTTGATCCTGGCGTTGGACCGGCCCGAAAAGACGCTCGAGCTGGTACGCACCGCCAAGAAGCACTTCCCACAGCTTGCCATCCTGGCCCGCGCCCATGGGCGCGTCGACGCCTACGACCTGGTTCAGGCAGGCGTCGAGCATGTCTTTCGCGAGACGTTCGAGTCCGCGATCGCCATGGGCGTGCGTGGTCTGGAGCTGCTCGGCCACCGGGCATACCGCGCGCGGCGGGTTGCAGCCCGGTTTCGGAAGCTCGATGAAGCGCTCGTGCGCTCGCTCGCGGGCAGCCATCGAGACGACGACTTCGTGCACCAGGTTCGGCGTGCGGCTACCGAAGCAGAGGCGATCCTGCGCACCGATCTCGAGCGCGGCCAGCAATCCGTGGATCACGGCTGGGACACCGAATCCCTCGTGGCGGAGTTCGGAGACGGTTCTTCCGGCAAGGCCCGTTCCGAGCTCCACGAGTAGCCGGTTCGCGACCGCAACAGCAGCCGCGTGGGTCCGTGGGCCATGAAGCGGCCCCGCATGTCGTCTCGGGGCTGGTTTCAATAACCCCACAGGATCACGGATGAGGTCTATTGATCTGGCTGGGGCTTGCCTGACCACACCGTGGACGATCGCACATCGTGGTCGTGGTCGTGGTCGTGGTCGTGGTCGTGGCCGGTACGAGCAACCTGGCCAGTGACAGACACGTCCTCGGTGCCAGGTCTGCTGCTGAGACCGGCGAAGTCCGAGCGACTGATCGTGCGTATCGCCGGAATGCTCACTCACCAAGCGCTGCCGATGGTCACGGTCACGAGTGGGATCCGGCTACGACCACGACCACGACCACGGCCACGACCACGACCACGACCACGACCACGAAGCGTTCGAATCTACCGCTCCACGTTGGTCCTGGCCACCTGAAACGCGCCACTTCGCTCACACTCCCTAGCGCCACCGCTCTCCAAACCGATAGGCATCAGGTGCCGGAGACCACCGTCTTCAAGGCACGTATCGATGGGTGAGTCGCGACTCCTGTGCCGTCCTTCTCGGCTGGCGCCCACTTCTCGTATTGCCGACTGC
>JAKSBK010000309.1 GCA_022361155.1 Pseudomonadota bacterium | reverse complement strand
GTCCCACGCAGCGCTGCACGTTCAGCGCTTCGACGCGTGTACCTTTGCCGCGCCGTTGTGCGGCTCCGCCACATTAGGAGCCCGTAGGGACGCGAAAGAGTCCGGCCGGTGACCGTGGGCTCCAGCTACTGGCCGCCACCGCCGCACCCGCCCGGATATCCCCAAGCCTCAACGCGGGTCAGGTCGTTATTCCGCAGCACGCGGTGCGAGCGCATGCGGGCACGGAGGCTGTCGAGTCGGGCACTCCGTCCGACAGCGAGGAGGATAACGAGGGTCAAGTGGCCCAAGCGAGCGGACCGGGCGATCCACCTGGTTTCCGCTGGATCTGGGCCGATCCACACCTTCATACGGCAGACTGCACGCCCAACGATCCACAGCTAGCCCAAAGCGTCATATTCGATGCGATGGCGAAACGGGGTCTCGATGTAGCCGACGTGCTCGTGTGGCACTCGACCGGCGGAGATATGCAGCCGGGGCGCTTCCGTACCTGGGAAGAATGGGACTTGCTTAACAATCAGGACATTACTCAGAATGGCAGGATCATACACTACGATCTGGAGGTCTCGGGCTGGCTGTCAGGCCAAATGGGCCACATTACAGCGCTCGGCCTGAACGACCTCACCTCGATGGGCCCTTGCCCGGGTGGTGCGTCCTGCCCGTGGCAGCTTGATGCCCCAAGCGGGCTCGCTATTGTGCCGTGGGCCATGGCTAAGGGAGCCGACGCCATCGGCGTGAACCATACCTCCAACTGGAGTCTGAACCAGACGTGGCTCGGCAAGGGCTTGACCCCGCTTGAGCTTCCCGTACAGGTCGCCCTCGACAACGGCGCGAGGATACAGTTCATGGCGGTGGAGACGACCGAGCCGGGCATTGCACTGACTAGGGCTGCGTGGCAGGCATGGCGCGACCTTCAGAACAGCGGTTTTCGTATCGGGATCGTGGGTGCCAGCGACAATCGCTGCTTCCAGCGACAAATCGGCCAGTTGCGCACAGGCGTTCTCGTCGACGACGGTACGCTGACCTTTGCCAAGTACCTAGCTGCCATGAAGGAAGGGCGGACCCAGGCCGTGTATGATCAAGGCACCAAGGCGAATCTGGACGCGTAGGTAGGTAGCCCCACCGACGTCAAGCATATTGGCGACACGCTCGATGTGGGCCCTCAACATCAGGGGCTACAGCTTAACTTTGGAGCCTGGACGCAACTTGTCGACAGCGGGTTGATCGAAGTACTGGTCAACGGCAGGACTCAGAACAACTGCCAATGGAACGGCAACGCGGGAGCGCAGCAGTATCACCAGTGCCAGTTCACCCTCGGCACGAATCCGGGGCAGTGGCACAAGGGCGCCTGGGTGAGCTTGCGCGCGCCGCGCGTCCACACGAGCCCGATCTACGTGACGTGGTCGGGTGCGAACTTCTATCCGAGCCTGGAAGCACCTTGCCGTTTGCGCAAACACATCCAGGACCTGATCGCCGACCTTGCTTCCAAGCCGGGGGATGAGTTGTTTGGCTATCGTGCGAAGTACGATGAAGCCGCACTCACGTATCAAACCATCGCCACGGCCGCTACGTTTCAGGACGACGACCCCGGCAACGACGGCCAGAATCCGTGTGTGGGTAACTTCCCGGAGCCCCCTTCCCCTCCCGTGGGCCCAAGTTGTCCCCCGGACATGGAAGCGATCTGGGCGCCCACCGGGGATTGGCTCGACTTCCATCAAGGCTCTTCGTTCGCCGGTCCCTCGAGAACCATCACTGGTCGCCTGACCCCTCACCCTTTCAGCACCTGGCCACAGCCGTTTGGGTTCTACAAATTATGCCACCAGGGATGCGATCCCGGTCACTTCTGCGACCTTGCCAGCAACACCTGCGTCAATTGCCTTGGAAACGCGAGCTCGTTCTGCCCCGATCACGACCGCTTCGTCGCGACAGCCACGTGCCAGGAAGGAACTCCGGGGGTGCAGCAGTACCTTCGAGCGCGGGCAACGCTCCAGACCGAGGTCGGCGTTCGGGACCAGTACGAGCTCTGGTATTGCTGGTCAGGGCCCGACAACCCCGACGCCTGCGTGCCGAACACCGCGGGCGCAAACAACGGCGGATTCACGTGGCAGGGCGGGGGCACCGCTCTGGACTACACCTTGGACGTCGCTTGCCAGGCCAACCAGACGTTCTATCTGCACCTTTGGGTTCGGAGCGCGGGCCTGTCGGGGAACATCCCTGCCATCCCCGAGCCTGCGGGCGTTTGTAACGTGTATTCGTTGAGCTACAACATCGAGCAGACCGAAGACGGGTATGTGCCTGGTTTTCTCGACCCCAACCCCATGGTACCCATTGTGCCACCGGTCAATCCGTAGACCTCGAATCGGACATTTGGTAGTTGGGCATACGGGGTAATTCTGCAACGCATCAACCATGTCTGGAACGCTTCGGCCGCATCGAACCCGACGGTCGTGCGAGTCTGGTCCCGATGCCACTGAACCGATTAGGTGCTGCGCTGGCAGCCAACGTTGGAGCTTAGCGATGCCCAGAGACCCAGTTTCGTATGCATCGAGGTTTTCGATCGCCGTCTGGGTTGCGACGGGTTGCATGGCCCTGGCGGGCTGCGGCGCCAGGACGATCACCGCCGGAGCTGCCGGCAATGCTGGCAGCGGATCGGGAGGGACCCGCAGCCTCGGGGGCGCCGGTGGCGCTGGGGCCCGGGGCGCCGCTGGCGGAGTCGGCGGTACTGGTGGTGCACCAGGTGGCACCGGCGGCTTCGGTGGCCAGGCTGGCGTCGGTGGCTCGGGCGGTTTGGGTGCGGGTGTGGGCGGTTTCGGTGGCTTCGGGGGCGCCAGCGGTTTCGGTGGCGGCACGGGTGGCATTGCTGGTCGTTATCCGGGTCAGGGAGGCTTTCCTGGAGGTTGCCGGGCGGGTTTCTGCACGACCAACAGCCGGATACCGGGCATTCGTTTCTGCGGGCTCAAGGTGGGCGGACTGCCTCCGCCCTGCAGCGACACCCCGGCGTGCCACTCGGTTCAAGGCGTGTGCACTGCAGTGGGGTCTGACATGTGGTGCCTCAAAACCTGCGGAGATGGTCAGGGAGGCATCGGCGGCGTCGGGGGAGTCGCCGGGCAGGGAGGAGCCGGCGGCGTCGGGGGCGCGGGGGGTCAGGGAGGCGTCGAAGGCTGCAAGCCGGGATATGTCTGCACGTCCCACGGTCAGGTGCCGGGCATCCGTTTTTGTTCCCCCACGGCGGACAGGGCGCCTCCGCGCTGCACACCCCACATTCTCTGCGGGCAGATCGGAGGCACGTGCACCATAGTCGGGCTGCAAAGGTGGTGTATCAGGACGTGCCGTTAGCTGGCTTCATACATGCTGCGTGCCTTACGGCGCGCCGTGTGTGCTCGGCGGTATGCTCGCGCGACCGCCGCCGCTGTCCAACGCAACGATTGCATGCTCGCCGCCTGTGGCGAGTGGCACTGTGTCTGGCGGTGTTGTCGGGCCTGCAAGCCTGCGGCGGAGGCCGCACCGGGCTCGATTTTGCCGCGAGCGCTGGGGTCGGTACGGGCGCCAGTGCGGG
>JAKSBK010000308.1 GCA_022361155.1 Pseudomonadota bacterium | reverse complement strand
TTCAAGGACCTGGATGCAAAACAATGGCAGAAGCTGTATGAGGGCATCGATCATATCCGCGACAAATACGGTTTTCGTTCTATTTTAAGAGGATCGAGCTACTTCAATTAACCACAGATGGACACCGATAAAAATAAATGAGAATAAAGAATGGACGACGAAGAATTTGAATTGCTAAAGGAAATTGTTAAAAGGGGAAATAAAAGACACGCATCTTTTTGGGAAGGGTCAAATAAAGAACAAAAAGAGCTTGGGGTGGTTCAAGATTTCTGCAAATCTATGGATTGGGAGGTTAAGTGTGAGAGTAATACCCAAGATCCACCAGACTGCACTTGTCGAGATGAAAAAGAAGAGCTTATTGGTTTTGAAGTAACAGAATTAGTGGATCAGAAAATTTTGGAAAAGAATGTTGGAAAAAGTAAGAAAGTTAACATATCAGAGGTATATCGAGACTGGAGGGGAGGAGAAGTTGTAGAAGCTCTTGAAGAAATTTTAGCGAGAAAAGATTCAAAGATTTTTAAGGGTGGGCCGTATAAAAAGCTGATATTGATTATTCACAATGATGAATTGGGTTTGGATGAAGATGAGGTGAGGAATACTTTAAAGAATTATCAATTTAATGCAACTAATCAAATCGATGAGGCTTATCTATTACTCTCCTATCGATCAAACGTATATCCGTCTTATCCTGTGATTTCTTTAGAATTTAGAGGACAATGACAGATTTCGATCTGTGTTTATCTGTGTGCATCGGTGGTTATTCAGGTTTTTATTATGGATATCGAAAAAATACGCAAAGAGTTTCCAGTGACGGAGCATCGATTGTTCATGGACCACGCCCGCGTGGCGCCTTTACCGCGACCGGTGCAGGCGGCCATTACTGCCTTTGCCGAGGAAGCATGCGAACAGGGCACGGCACATTACGGCGAATGGCTGAAAGAAATTGAAATTGTCCGTGCACGCTTTGCCAGGCTCATCAACGCCGATCCGAGTGAGGTGGCGTTCGTCAAGAACACTTCGGAAGGGCTCTCCATTGTTGCGAATGGCATCGATTGGAACGAAGGCGACAACGTAGTGATCCCGGACATTGAGTTTCCCGCCAATGTTTATCCGTGGATGAACCTGCAGCGTCGTGGGGTGGAAGTTCGCTTCATAAAAGCCGTGCGCGGTCGCGTGCCGTTTGAGCAGATCATCGCACAGGTCAACTCCAGAACACGGGTGCTCTCCATCAGTTCGGTGGAGTTCAATAGTGGTTTCCGCAACGATCTCAAACGCATCGGTGAATTCTGTAAAGAGAAGGGCATCTATTTTTGCGTCGACGCCATTCAGTCGCTCGGCGTGATCCCTATGGATGTGAAAGAGTTTAATATCGACTTCCTGTCTGCAGACGGTCACAAGTGGATGTTGAGCGTTGAAGGGCTGGGCGGGTTTTA
>JAKSBK010000307.1 GCA_022361155.1 Pseudomonadota bacterium | reverse complement strand
TAGACAGGTTCAGCTCGCCACACGCGTTGACAGGCGCGTGAAACGCGCTGTCGATCGCTATTGCGAGGGCCACGGCGTGAAACTCGGCCGTTTTGTCGAAGACGCACTGCTCGACCGACTCGAAGAGTTGGAAGATATCGAGGATCTCAAGGCGCTGCGAGCCGAGACCACCCGACCACTCGAAGATATCCTGCGCGAGCTCAAGCTGGATGGGCTGCTATAGCGTCGAGCTCTCGCGCTCGGCCGAAAAGGCGCTTCGTAAGCTACCCCGCGATGACCTGCGGCGCATCGCTGCAGCGCTCAAACAACTCGAGTCAGACCCGCGACCACAGGGCAGCCGGAAGCTCTCGGGCTACGATGACGTGCTGCGCATTCGCGTCGGCCGCTACCGAATCATCTACAACATCATCGAAGAGCGAGTCCTCGTCATCGTCCTCAAGATCGGTCACCGGCAAGACGTTTATCGCTAGCCTGAACTTCGTTGCAGGTCGAGTGCTCGCAACGCGAGCGTGCGGCGCAACAGCGCCGCACGTCAAGCGCGCCCGGCCTACTTCGCCAGGATTCTGCCATCCGCATCAAGCGTTGTGACCTTGCCGGCACCGATGGGGACGCTGCGGGCAAGCTCCTTGAGCGAGGCCAGCAGCGTAACCGGCTTGCCCGCAGCATCGAGCAGCGGCACATCCTTGCCGTCCTGGTTGCGCTGGATCATGGGGGCCTTCGCGTCGCCCACCACGAGCACCAAGGCCGCCTCGGGCCTGAGGTGGGCACTTGCCGACGCCGCCGCCTGCTCCAACGTCACCTCGCGCACATGGCCCACGTAGTTGTTCCAGTAGTCGAGCGGCAGGCCGAAGTACACGAGCTCGCGGTACATCCACAGGGCCTGCGGCGCCGTGGCAAAGCGAGCCGGCAAGCCGAGGATGGCGCCGTTCTGCTCCCGGGTCAGCTCGGCCTGCGTGATGGGCTTGCCGGCTGACTGAAGGCCCTTGATCTCGTCCATGAGCTCGATCACGGACTGGTAGGTCGCGTCACTGCGCACCGACGAGCCGGCAACGAACGTGCCGTGGTTGCGCTTGTACTGGAACGTTCCGAACGCTCCATACGAGTAGCCCTTGTCTTCGCGCAGGTTCATGTTGACGCGCCCGCTGAAGCCGCCGCCCAGCACCGACGACATCATGCTGTTAGCAAAGTAGTCGCGGGCGTTGCGTGTGGGGCCGAAGTGCATGATCCGAATCGCGGACTGAGCCGATCCGGCCACGTTGACGAAGTAGAGCTTGCTGCCCCGCGACTTCGGGGTCCGTGCGCTCGCACGCCCCTTGGGCTTGCCATTCCAGCCTGCGAGCCCCGTGTCGAACTTGGCCCGCACCTGGCCCTGGGTCATATCGCCCACCACGAACAACGTGGCGCCCCTGGGTCTGACGGTGCTGCGGTGATAGCGCTTGCAGTCGCCCACGCGCAGTCGTTTCAGCGTCTTGTCGGTGACGATGCGACCCAGGGGGTGCCGAGCACCGTACAGGACGTGATCGGCAAGTCGTCTCGCCACCGAGGTGGCCGAGCCCTTCTCCTGCTTCAAACGCTCGAGCCGCTGCCGGACGACGCGGTCGAAGTCTACCTTGCGCATCCCGGGATTGCGCACCGTATCTGCGAACAGCTCGAAAGTTCTATCGAGGTGTTTGCTGAGGGTGCGAAAGGAGACCTCCTGCGTGTCGCTGCGCGCGTGGCTGCTCACGTCCGAGGCGATGTCGGCCAAGGCCTCGTTGAACGCCATCCGGTCGAGCTTCTTCGTGCCCTCGGACATCATGTCCATGCACACACTCGCCAGTCCTATCTTGTTGCTCGGGTCGTTGATCTCGCCGGCGTCGAACGACAGGCTGCCCGATATGATGGGCAGGTCGTGCTTTTCGACCAGATACACCTCGATGCCGTTCTTCAACTGGAAGTTCTGCACCGCCGGAAGCTGGAAAGGGCGCGGAACGGCGGCTGCCGGCTGGCTACGCCGAAACGCCTCCTGGGGAAAGGCTTGCTGCTTGGGGGCAGCCGGAACGGTGGGGGCCGCAGCGGCTTGCACGGCAGAGGCCGAGCCCGCTCGAGCCGCGCTGCTGGCCGGAGGCGGCGCGGCCCCCGCACATCCTGCCAGGGTCAACAGCAAGGCGGACAAGGCGGCGGGGACCGGCGCCGATAGGCTGAAAGCGGCCGCCCGCACCGATGGGCTGAAAGCGGCGGAGACCGCCGATGGGTTGCTGGTGCTGGCTTTCATGATGGTTAGGCTCCGCCACAAAGTAACCACAAAGTAAATGGATGAGTTGTTCTTCCGCGGGCCCTTAGCTCGTGCTTGCAGCGGCGGTGGGCAGCGTGAGGATCTCGATCCGTTTGTCCTTGGTCAGATGCTTGGCGGCAAACGATTGGACCTTCGACGGCGAAGACTTGCGGAAGCGGTCGAGGTCTCGCGTGATCGACCCGGGATCGCCGAGGTAGTGGTTGTAGCCGTGAAGCGTCTCGGCCCGGGCGATAAGCGATTCGAGCCGCCATACGAAACGCGCTTCGTAGCCCACCACCGCGCGGTCGAACTCGCGCTGGCTGACCGGTTGGGCGACTACCTTGCCGATTTCTTCTTTCATGATGCGCTCGACGAGACCGAGATCGGCGCCGGATTTGACCAGAGCGGAAACCTGAAAGTACGACCCTAGCTGTTGCGAGGTCTGACGGGCGCTGACCCGCTGGGCCAACTGCCTGTCTTGCACCAGGATCTTCTCAAGCCGTCCGGTGCGACTCGCCAGCACGTCGGCCAGTATGTCGAATTCGGCATCGCCCTCCCGGTAGGCCGCGGGGGTGTGCCAGGCGTACGTGATCTGGCGCAGCTTGGCGAACGCGTCGGGGACCTGCTTGCGCGTCCGCGTTACCTCTGGGACCGCCGCGCTGCGATGGGCGGGCTTGGAGGTTAGAGGAAAGCTGCCAAACCACTTCTGGACTGCGAGCCTGACGGCGGTGGTCTCGAAGTCCCCCGCGATTACCAGCGTCGCGTTGGCCGGCGCGTACCACGTCTCGTAGAAACCCACCACATCGGCCACGGTCGCGCTCGCGAGATCCTCGTGCTTGCCGATCACCGAATGGTGGTACGGGTGGCCTTCTGGATAGAGCGCGGCGTAGAGCTCCATGTAGCTCGACCCGTAGGGCACGTTGTCGATGCGCTGTCGTTTCTCGTTGCGCACCACATCGATCTGGTTGTCGAGGCTCTTGCGGTTGAGTATGGGAAGCAGGTAGCCCATGCGATCGCTCTCGAGCCAAAGAGCCGTCTCGAGCTGGTGCGACGGCACGACCTCGAAGTAGTTCGTGCGGTCGGTGTTGGTGCTGCCGTTGACGCCGCTCGCCCCTACGGTCTTGAGCACCTCGAAATGGCGATCCTCCCCCACGTGCTGCGAACCCTGGAACAACATGTGCTCGAAGAGGTGAGCAAAGCCGCTCTTGCCTGCCACTTCATCGCCCGAGCCAACATGGTACCACACGTCGACCGCGACGATCGGCACGCTGTTGTCCCGGTGCAGGATGACCTCGAGCCCGTTGTCGAGCCGGTAGCGCTCGAACGAAAGCTCGGGATCCTTGGCACGTGCGTCGCCCACCTGCGCTAGCCACAACGCCATTACCAGACTCGACCACGCAACCGAGCTCGAGCGCGTGGCAAGCCTCGAAGCGTGCGTCTGGCACGCTACCGGCACCTTCATGGAAGCCTCCTCGCTTTTCCGTCGCACGGACTCCATGCCAGCGACCCGCAAAACCGATGCGTAACTCTGGAGCACCGGTATCGTCAAGCCCTACTCTGGATCAAGCTTCCGGCACAGGGTACCGGGCAGCGCCAAGCCCTGGTGCTCCGGTAATCCAAGGGCCAGGTTGAGGTTCTGCAACGCCTGGGTTGCAGCGCCCTTGAGCAGATTATCGATGATCGCTACGACGACGGCTCTGCGCTCATCGGCCGCGAGGCCGCCCACGGCAACGTGGTGTTCGCCCACGATCTCCCGCACGCGAGGCACTTGCTGCTGGACGCGCACGAGAGGTTCGTTCTCGTAGCGTCGCTCGAGCCGCTGTCTCAGGACCTCGAGCGCCATGGGCCGCTTCAAGCGAAAGGCCAGCGTCAGGTGGATGCCGCGAAACCACGAAGCAACGTGGGGCGTGAAGTGTACCTCGTGGCCAAGCTGCTCGGCTGCCTCTCGCTCGTGCGTATGCCCCACCAGATGGTAGGCGAGAAGGTTGTCACGCAGCAGCTCGGGATCGTTCCTTGGCGAGGGGCTGGTGCCAGCGCCGCTAAAGCCGGAAACACCAAACACCTGCAAGGGTCCATCAAGCACCTCCAAGAACGGATCGGCGGCGAGCTGGATCCCCGTAGCGTAGCAGCCCGGGTTGGCGATGCGCCAAGCTCCACGCAGCTTGTCCCGGCAGCGCTCGGGCAGCCCGTAGACGAACCCCGCGTGCCTCCCTGCTGCGAAACGCTGGTCGCTCGACAGATCGACAATAACGCAGCCGGAGTCCCGGCTCTCGAGCGCTGCGATCCAGTCAGCGCTTCGGCCGTTGGGTAGTGCCAAGACCACGGCATCGACATCGCGGCTTTGGACGTCAGAGGGTGAAAGCGCCTCGAAGCACAGTGCTGGCTCGGTATCGAAGACAGGACGCCCCTCAAGCTCCCGTGATGAGGCGTAGGCCAACCGCAACGACGGGTGCGCGCGCAGCAATCCAAGCAGCTCCCGACCGACGTAGCCCCGTCCACCGACCAAGCCGACGCGCTTCACGCTCGTCCCCCTCGGCTGCCTCGCCGGATCGTGGGCGGCACAGCCAATGCCTGTTGGGCGCAACGTTTCATCTCGTCAAAACCCTCGAGCCCGTACCAAAAAATCACCCATTCGGCACTGCGGTACATGCCGTCGGCGCGTGCGAAATACCAGGCGTTGGTGGGGTTTCCGGCACGGGCGCGCCAGAAGAGCTTGGTGTTGTCTCGTCGCATGCGCTGCCAGATGCTGCCGCCCACGCCTCGACCTTGAGCCTCGTCGGTCACAGCGAACTTGTCGAGGTATGGGATTCCGCCCTGCCGAGTCACTATGGCCGAGCCGTGGTAGCTGTCGGCAAGATAGACGCGGCAGCAACGCCGGGTCTCGAAGTAGTCCGGAGCAAGCTCAGCATCGAAGCACGCTTCGAGCAGAACGCGCAGTCGTACACAGTCGACCCCCGAGAGACCGTCGAAGCGGCGCACCCGTTCTCCGATCCGCAGCAGGGTGCCCGCCCCGGTATGCGTGAACAACTCGCGAGCGAGGTGTTGTGGGGAAGTGATCGACACGGAGGACATGAGCGGCAGCTTGTCGAGCAGTTCCTTGATCTGCTGCAGCTTGAGCCGCATGCCCGCCTTCACCCACTCCTGAGCCATCAATTCGTCGTAGTCTTCCGCGAAATTGACGGCGCCCAAGATGCGTTTCTTATCATCCAACAACCCGCCCGTGTCCGTAAGAAACACGATCTTGTGTGGCTCGAGCGCCCAAGCCAGCTCCCGCGCCGCTACATCGGCATTGAGGTTGAGGATCTGCCCCTGTGCCGACTCACCGAGCGGAGCGATGATGGGCAGCTGACCGGCCTCGATACACCATTTCAGCGGCGCGA
The DNA here is from genome assembly GCA_022361155.1 of Pseudomonadota bacterium. Classification (NCBI taxonomy): domain Bacteria; kingdom Pseudomonadati; phylum Pseudomonadota; species Pseudomonadota bacterium. The sequence continues at coordinate 45,217 of JAKSBK010000307.1, read as the reverse complement.
GCGCCACGCCCTGGACCTCGCCGACCAGCCCGAGGCGCCGATCGGGAGAGGTGCGCGCTTGAAAGACCCCGGACGTAAGCGGACGCGCGCGAGTGCCCATGCGTTCGAGCGCCATGACGATACGGTTGTTTTCGAGCTGGAATACCCGCCGCGCCACATCGAGGACTTCAGGAGTCGTGACGCGCAGCCCGTCGATCCGCTCGCTGGCGATGCCCGCCTCCTCCAGCGCTCGATTGAGCTGTGCTCCGGCCCCGTGCACGACGACCGGATACAGCCCAACCTCGTACAGGAAGCTCAAGGAAGAGGTCAGGGCATCCAGTTGCTCATCCAGGATCCGCCCTCCCACCTTGATGACCGCGAACTTCTGTGCCTCCGCGCCGGCGTAGGTCTTCAGATACTGTTCGACCTCCTTGCGGCTGCCCAGGTTCGTGAGCAGGCGCGCGATGACGTGCCGGGTCCGCGCCTCCGCGTTCACCCCATGTGCTCCGCATTGAGCAAAGTTACGCGCGACCGGCGGTCCCCTTCCCGTTCCACGAGCCCGGAGGCTCCGGGAGCGGTCGGGGCAGAGCCAAAGACGGGATCCCGAACAGCCGGAAGGAAGTGCTTGGCCAGGTCGTTCACGTAACGCTCTCCGATGCCCACTCGACACAGGGCCGCACAGCCCCGGACGCGACTCTGTGGCCTCCCCGGCACGGCGCGTCAACTCGAACGACGGTAGCGATAACCCGTGCGGACCGCAGAGGACCGGGCGTAGCTGGCATGGCACGACGAGCAGGAATACCGGGCACATGGTATCGCAAATGATTTCGGGCATCGAATATGAACCCAATGCCCCTAAACTGCGCCCTCCCCAGATAAATCGTATCCTCGATGTACAGGCCGCTCACTTGCACGCAGGCGACCCAACCGGGAAGAACCAGTAAGGAAAGGGAAAAAAGGAGGAGCGTGATCCATGACCTCGAGCGATACAGGACTTGTCGGCAGGCTGATGGAGCTGCCGATATTCGAAGCGGAATGGGTGCTTTGGCTGCTGTTTGCCCTCTCGCTTCTCTCCGTAGCCGTCATGCTGGAGCGGGCTTGGTTCTACCGTAGTCATGCGGTGGATGCCGACGCGCTGCGTGCTCGGCTCAGCCAGCTGCTGTCGCAGGGCGATATGGCGGCGGCGTCGCGCTTTCTTCAGGGCTACGACAGCCTGGAAACCAACACCGTGCTGTTCGGCCTGCGCGAGCACCACATGGGAGCCGATTCGGTCCAGGACCTCGTGGAGGGTGCCACCGCCACGGAAACGGAACGCTACCAGGCGCGGCTCGGGTTTCTGGCCACCGTCGGCAGCAACGCGCCCTTCATCGGGCTCTTCGGGACGGTCCTGGGCATCATCCAGGCCTTCTCCCAGCTTCAGTACGACCTCACCTCGGCCGGCCCCGGGCTCATGGGGGCCATCTCGGAAGCGCTGGTGGCTACGGGAGTGGGGTTGTTCGTCGCCATTCCCGCCGTGATCGCCTACAACTGGTTCGGGGGACAGGTTCAGTCACGCCTGGCCTCGAGCCAGCTGCTGGCCCGCACCCTGCTTTCTCACCTCAAGGCGGAACACGCAAACGGGCGGCAATCCCTGTCCGTGGAGCGCTGACATGGCCGGCCCCCTGGGTTCCCGAGGCCGCTTCATGGCCGACATCAACGTGACGCCCTTCGTGGACGTTGTGCTGGTACTGCTCGTGGTATTGATGGTCACTGCCGTGCAGATTGTGCGTGCCTCGATCGTGGTCGAGCTACCCAAGGCGGCGAGCGCCGGCAGCGCCGTCGCGTCGACCCTCAACATCGTGATCGAGGCCGACGGGCAGCTGCTCATCGACGGTCGCCAGGTAGATGGGCGCACGCTGGCGGACGAGGTACGGCGCCTCAAGGCCGCCGACCCCAAGCTGCAGGCGGTGATCGCCGCTGACAAACGCGTTGCCTACCAGCACGTCATGTCGGCCATCGACGTCGTCAAGAGCAACGGTGTGGCGAGCTTCGCCCTGGACATCCAGCGCAAGGCGAAAGGCCCCACTGTCCAGCAGCCGTAATCGCCTGCGGTCCCAAGCACGTGGTCACCGCTGCAGGACAGCAACCCATGTCAACCCATCGGCATCGTCTCGAAATGCGTAAGGCACGCCGCAAACGAACCGGGCGCGCCCTCAGCCCCGCTGATCGGGGTCCCGATCCGCTGCTGTCCGGAAAGCGGAAAAGCCGCATGCGCTCCGCGGGCGTAGCCGTCCTGCTGGCCGTTGCGCTCGGTGTCCACGTCGCGGTCGCGCTCGCGATCGCAGGCGTCAACCGCCTGCTGGACGACGGCGCCAAGCAGCTGCGCGAAGAGCGCATCAAGGTCGCGATAGTAGAACAAAAACCCCCTCCCCCTCCTCCCCCTGAGCCGAAGCCGAAACCAAAGCCAAAACCGGAGCAGCCAACACCCAAGCCGAAGCGCCGCCCCAAACCCAAGCCCCTGGTGCGCGAGCGACCCAGGCCACCACCACAGCCGACCCCGCCGGCGCCCTCACCTCCCCGGCGCATCGTCGGGCTGCGCTTCGAGTCCACCGTGCAGGCAGGCAAGGGACCGGGGTTCGCGGTTGGCAACACCCTGCTCGGCCAGACCGCAGGCACGGCCAGCGATCCGAAGCTGGCGAGAGCGGTACCGCCACCTGCACCGCGCGCAGCAGCTACGAACCGCCGGGCCAGCTATGTGGCGCAAAAGGGGGACAGCATCGAGCTTCCACGCTGGATCGGTCGCGTCAAACCCGAGTACCCCGAGCTGCTGCGCGCCCAGAACATCGAAGGGCAGGTGGTGCTCGAGGTGCGCATCGACAGGCGAGGTAGGGTCGTCGCCGTCAAGATCGTAAAGGCATCACCGCACGCCGAGTTCAACGCCAACGCGGTTGAAGCCGCCTACCGCCAGCGCTACACACCGGCACGCAAGAACGGAAAGCCTTTCGTCTATACGCTGGCGTACCCTGTGAAGTATCGACTCAACGACAAGGGCTAGGGCCAGGGACCCACGACACCAGGTGAACCATGCGCACGGGAGCACGACATTTAGGGGCGGTTGCGGCCATCTGCTTGGGCGTGTGGTGTGCCGGCTGCGAGCCGGATTTTGCGCCCTACAACGAGGTGCAAGGCCTGCGCGTCTTGGGGCTGCGGGCCGACCCGCCGGAGCTGCTGCCAGCTCGGTCTGCGGACCCAGGGACTGCTGCTCCCGAGGTCACGCAGCGGCCCGGACAAGCGAGCGTCGCAGTTAGCACCCTGACCGCGTTGGTCAGCGACGACCAAGCGTCCTACCGCTGGAGCTGGTGCCCGCTTGCGACTCCTGCCGGCAGCGACAGCGACTGCCCGATCGGTTCCGCCGAGCTCGACGCCTTGCGGGACGCACTGGGGCTCGATCAGGCCGCCCTGCCGCCGCTTGTGCTCGGCAACGAGCCGAGCGCGCAGTTCGCCTACGGTCTGGCGGAAGGTCAGCTGCAATGGATATGCGTACTGCTGCGGTCAGGGCTGCAGGCGTCGCTGGGCGGGAGCTCGCAGAACCTGCCCATTCCCGACTGTTCGGGCCGCGCGCTAAACGTCCGTATTCGACTGGAGGTCGAAAGCGCCACCGAGCGGGTCCGAGCCATCCGCGACCTTGCTCTGCTCTTCAGCCGCGACAGCGCTCCCAACCAGAACCCGAGGTTGATGCAGCTCCAGGTCGACCAAGGCGGGCGGCTCATGCCGCTCACCGGTGAGCCCGCCGTGGAGCTCGAACGCGGCGCCGAGCACCGGCTCGAGTTCGAGCTCGCACCCGAGAGCGTCGAGACCTACATCGGCGACAACGGTGACCCGCAACGCGAGGACCTCACAGCCACCTGGTTCACGGAGGGGGGCGAGTACGACCAAACGCGGACTTCGTTTCGGGAAGGCGAAACGAGCCTGGACAACCTGCGTTCCAACTCCTGGATCGCGCCCATGACGGCGGACTACCCGCGCGATACAGCCCGGCTGTGGGTCGTGCTGCGCGACGGGCGAGGTGGCGTGGACTGGCAGGAGCGCAGGGTCAGGTTGATCGCGCCATGATGGGGCTGCACACGGGCTCCACTGCGGCAGCAGGCCGAACGAGTTGGCGAGCCACGACGAAGCGAAGCGCAACGGGCTCGCTTGTCGTGGCAGCCGCCCTGGCGCTCGCGCTACCGGCTGCGCATGGACAGACTGCGCGCGGACAGACCGGACAAGCTGCGCAGCCGGAAACGGGCACTGCGGCGGCGGAACAGTCCGCCCAGCAGCCGCTGCTCGAGCCTCCGGTGCTGAAACGCGCCGCCGATGCGGTCTATCCCGAGAGGGCGCTGGCGGAGCGTGTTCAGGGCCGGGTGGTGCTCGAGCTCGAGATCGACGCCTCGGGCAGCGCCAGCGTGGTCGGCGTATCGCAGAGCTTGGCCGCGACCGAACAAGGCGTGGCCCTGCCCAAGGACAGCGACTACGGCTTCGAGCAGGCGGCACGCGAGGCAGCCGGCCGATTGCACTTCGAGCCCGCGCGCGAGAACGGAGTGCCCGTACCGGTTCGGATCGAGTACTCGTTCAACTTCGCCCTTCCGCCCCTGGCCGCCCCGCCGGCGGCCAGCGGCTCCGCCACGGCTGCCCCCGCGCGCTCGCCCGAGCCCCCACCCCCGAGGGCTCCGGTGGTCAACTTCGCGGGCGAGCTGCTCGAACGCGGAACGCGCAGCAAGCTCGTGGGTGTCCTGGTCAGCGTCACGCGAAAGGGAAGCCGGCCGCCCGAAGCCTACGAAGCCACTACGGACGCAAGCGGCCGTTTCAGATTCCGCGACCTAGCCCCTGGCATCTGGAAACTCCGCCTCGACGCCCAAGGCTACTACGCCCTCGACACCGAGGAACGCGTGAGCGCGGGCGAGCGCGTGGATGTGCGCTACTACGTGGAGCGCGGCTCCTACAACCCTTTCGAGGTGCTCGTGGAAGCCCCGCGCGCTCGCAAGGAGGTCAATCGTCGTAGCCTGTCGCGCGAGGAGATTCTCCGCGTACCGGGCACCCTGGGCGACCCTGTGCTCGTGGTCGAAAACCTTCCGGGGGTCGCGCGAGCGTTCGACGGGACCGGCGAGATCATCGTTCGGGGATCGGCTCCTGAAGACACGCGTATCTTCGTGGAGGGCATCGAGCTGCCGCTCGTGTACCACTTCGGCGGGCTCAAGAGCGTGCTGCCCGCCAGCATGCTCGAGAGCATCGACTTCTATCCCGGCAACTTCGGAGTGCAGTACGGGCGCGCACTCGGCGGTATCTTCGACGCACGGCTCAAGCGCCTCGAGCCCGACGGGGTGCACGGATCCCTGGACATCAGTTTGCTCGACACCGCGCTGTTCCTCGAAATGCCTCTGGGCGACAAGGCCGCCATCGCGCTGGGCGCACGCCGCAGCTACATCGACTTCGTGCTGAACGCGGCGATTCCGGACGATGCCCCCATCGGACTGATCACCGCGCCCCGCTACTACGACTACCAGGTGCTGGCGGTGTATCGCCCGGCACCGGCGCACGACCTGCGCTTCTTGTTCCTCGGATCGGACGACAGGCTCGAGTTGTTGTTCGCGGACGCCGCGGATGTCGTACCCCTCGCACAGAGCAATGGCGCGTCCTTCGCGACTCGTTTCAACCGAGCCATGCTGGAGTACCGCTACACGCCGGATCGGACGTTCTCGAATCATCTGCGCGTCGCGCTGGGCAAGGATGTCATCGACGTCCAAGGGCTTGGCATCTTCAAGCTCGATATTCGTCCCACCACGCTTCAGGTGCGCAACACCGCTGCCTTCACCTTGAGCCCCGCCGTGCGCGTCAATCTGGGCTTGGACGCGATCGCGAGCGTGACCGACGTCTTCGTGCTTGCCCCGAGCCCGCCGAGCGAAGGCTCGGGACCGCAGGACTTCGATCCTCGAACATCCAGGACCGCAAGCGAAGACAACGATATCGGCTTCAGCCTGGCTCCGTTTATCGAGGCCGAGCTGCAGGTGGGCCGCTTTCGACTCGTCCCTGGTCTGCGGCTCGATTACTTCGAGGCGGCCAGCGAGTTCAGCTTCGATCCGCGTCTTTTGGTTCGCTACGATTGGGATCGGTTTGCGCTCAAAGCCGGGGTAGCGGTCGTGCACCAAGAGCCTCAACCCTGGGAGTACTCACCCGAGTTCGGCAATCCCGACCTCAGACTGCAGGCGGGAGCTCAGTATTCGGTGGGCGTCGAAGCACGGCCCGTGGAGTACCTGCGCGCAGACTTCACGTTGTTCTACAAGTCCCTCTACCGGCTGGTGGGTCCCACAGACGCCGTCCGGGCCAGCAACGAGCAGCTCGTACCGCTCTACTTCGACAACAACCGCACCGGCCGCGTGTACGGTGCGGAGACGTTCATCGAGCACAAGTTTGCCAACAACTTCCGCGGCTGGCTCTCCTACACGCTGATGCGAGCCGAACGACTGGACGCCGGCTCGAACGACTACCGGCCGTTCGATTTCGATCAGACCCACATCTTCGCACTGGTCGCGTCCTACCGATTGCCCCGCAACTGGGAGCTCGGCCTGCGCTGGCGTATCGTCTCCGGCAATCCGTACACGCCGGTCGCTTATGGTGTGTACGTCCACGAGCGCGACGAATACGTGGCGGTTCCCGGAGCGCTCAACTCGGCCCGAGCGCCAAGCTTCCATCAAATGGACCTGCGCGTCGACAAGACCTGGGTCTACGACGTCTGGCGACTCTCGGCATACCTGAGCGTGATCAACGCCTACAACCGCAAGAACCCTCAAGGCATCGTCTACAACTACGATTTCAGCGACAGCGACGTGCAGGGCGGCTTGCCCATCATCCCCATCATCGGAGTCAAGGGCGAGTGGTAAGGGTTCGGGGCGCTGCCGGCTATGTTGCGCCTCCTCGAAATATCCCCAATATTCCTCGTCGTTGCGCCTTGCCAGCGGCGCCCGGCCCCCGGCGATACAGGCGAGTTATTCTTCCGCGGACCCCAAGGCTTGCATGCACGACATTGCACGCTGGAGCCTGATCGAGCTCTGCGAGCAGCTCAGCCGGCGCAAGCTCTCCGCCGTCGAGCTCATGCAAGCGGTGCTCGGCTGCATCGAGACCAAGAACGCCGAGGTCAACGCGCTCGTCGCCATGCGAGACCCGGATGCGCTTCTAAGCGAGGCGCGCCGGGCAGACACGCGCCTCACGAGCGGGCGCGCGCGCCCGCTCGAGGGGATTCCCTGCGGGGTCAAGGATCTCGAGGACGCGACAGGCTTGGTCACCTCGCACGGATCCAGGCTGTTCGGCAACGCGGTAGCACAACGAGACGAGATCCATGTGGCGCGGCTGCGCGCTGCCGGAGCGATTGTCGTCGGTAAGACGAACGTGCCCGAGTTCGGCACCAGCGCGCTCACGAAGAACCTGTTGCACGGAGTCACCCGCAGTCCCTGGAACCCGGAGCGAACACCCGGCGGCTCGAGCGGGGGCTCTGCCGCCGCCCTGGTGTCCGGCATGCTGCCGCTGGTCACGGCGAGCGACGCTGGCGGTTCGATTCGAATCCCGGCCGCCTGGTCCGGCGCTTTCGGTCTCAAGCCTTCACGCGGTCGCGTTCCCGTGGCCTCGCCCCGGATCTGGGACGCGAGTCAGGTGCTCGTCTGCGGCCCGTTGACCAAGACGGTGCAAGACGCTGCCCTGCTTGTCGACTTGCTGACCGGTCCTGCCCCCGAGGACCCGTCGTCGCTACCGCAGAGCGGCTATTCCTTTCTGGAGCGCACCCGCAACTGCGCGTTGCCGAAGCTGACGATCGGACTTTCCCTCGACCTCGGGCACGCGCAGGTGCAGGCCGAAATCGGCGCCGCGGTAGAGGCAAGCGCGCGCGTGTACGAGAGCCTTGGCCACGAAATCCGCACCATCACCGGGGGGCCGCCACCCGCGGGGGATGCCTGGATGAGCCTGGTCGCCTGGGAGCTGGCCGCCAAATTGCGCCGGCAGCTGCCTGCGGCGCGACCCCTGCTCGCCCGCTATCTGCAGCAGGCTCTGCGCCAGGCTCGGGAAATGGGCCCAACACGGTGGGGCGAAATCCAGGAGCGCCGGGCTGCGGTGCTCGCGTGGTGCGCCCGGACCTTTGCGGATGTGGACCTGCTCCTAACCCCCACCACCCCCTACGAGGCTCCCGCCGCAGGCGGTCCTTTCCCGGGCGAGCTCGACAGCTGGGCCCGCGATCCAAACGCCGCCGGCCTGTTCACGATTCCCTTCAGCCTGACCTGGAACCCAGGCGCGAGCGTGCGAGCAGGCATGACCGGGTCGGGCCTGCCCATTGGCATGCAGATCGTGGGACCGTTTCGCCGCGACGACGTGGTGTTGCAAGCCGCGCGCGCTTTCGAGCGCGAGCGCCCATGGCACCCCGACTGGCCGATCAGCTAGTTCGTGTCCGGTCCAAAACTCGCTCCCGTCGCCTGGCTTGCGGCGCGAAGCCGTCTGCCGCGCCGGCTCACGCTCGACCCTGCTCGATTCCAACCGCATGCGCTGCATTTCCTCGGTTCGCCAACACGCCATCCGACCCCGCGGCGCTGCGCCATGCTCGGTCCGGAGTTTCGGGACGGGCACTAGCTCATCCATGTCTGGCCGACACCTCAGCTCCTTTCCAGAATCGATGCCAGGGAGAGGACTTTTTTCGAGGACGTAAGCCGCCCTGGCGCGATTCTGGACAGGAACGGCTAGGTTCGGCGCGCGAGCACACGGTAGATCGGCAACCCATCCTGCTCGGCACGTCGCTCCCGGTTCGAGCGCGCTCCGTACGGGTTGACGTCAGGAGGCTGCTGTTGCAGGCAAAACCCAGGATGCACCCGCAGCCGTGCCGCGAGCTCGACGGCGCGTTCTTGTACGTCGGTCTGCACGAAGAGCTCGCCCGCGGGCTCCAGCAGCCTGGCCAGCTCTTGAACCAGGGTGTCGCCGAGCAGACGTCGCTTCAGGTGCCGCTTCTTCCACCACGGGTCGGGAAAGTGAACGAATGCGCGCCGGATGCACGCATCCGGTTCGAAGCGCGGCAACAGCTCCCTCGCGTCCCCGTGGAAAACGCGCACATTGTGCAGACGCTGCTCCCGCAAGCGGCAGGCTGCCACGCAGACCCACTTGGCTTTGAGCTCGATTCCGATCAGACCCCTGCTTCGGCACGCGCGCGCACGCTCCAGCAGGAAGCCTCCACGCCCGAAGCCAAGCTCGAGCTCGAGCTCCCTCACACCGCCAAGCAAGTCCGGAGCGCAGATCGCTCCCAAAGGCGCCTGCGGGGCGAGCGCAACGTAATTGGGGCGCCGCTGGCCAGCTTCGGACACGTGCGGGCTGGTAATCCCGCACGCCAGCCCAGTCAACTCCGCGCCGAACATCGAATCGCTCCAGGATCAGCGCCAATCCCTGGATTTTCTTGACCTTGGCGTGTAGCTTACGTATCCGGACCCTGAACATTCGGCTGTTTCTCTTCACTTGAGGAGGCCTCAGTGCCGGTCACGATTTTGGTGGCAGACGACAGCGCCACGATGCGTCGTGTGCTCGAGATGACATTCGCGGGCGAGGGCGATCGCGTTGTCACCGTTGAAAACGGCGCCGGTGCACTTACCAAGGCGCGCGAGCTGCAGCCCGACATCGTGCTCGCGGACGCTACCATGGATGGAATGGACGGCTATGAAGTTTCGCGGGCCATCAAGGCGGAGCTTGGCACTACGCCCGTCGTGGTGATGGCAAGCCAAAAGCGCCCCTTTGACCAGTCCAAGGGCAAGGAGTGCGCCGTGGATGGGCACATCGTCAAGCCCTTCGATACCCAATCGGTGATCGATCGGGTTCGCCAGCTGGCAGCCGCGGGGAGCACCGACGCCGTTGCAGCAACGCCGGCGGCAGCTGCGGCGCCCAAGCCTCCACCGTCCACAGCGGTGCGAGCTCGCACGGCAACCTTGGCGTACGCGCCTGGCCCGCCAGGCCCCCCGCCAACTCCGGGCGCGCGCCCGGCTCCCCCGCCACCCGCAGCGGCCGCCACGCCTCCTCCGACACCTTCGATTCGCAAGCCGGCGCCACCGAGCGCCGCCGAGGCTGCCTCGGCCGCCAGCGCAAACCTGGCGGAGCGGCTGAAGGCACTGGATCTGACCGCACACCAGATCCAGGCGGTGCTTGCGCTTTCGCGCGAAGTGGTCGAGCAGGTCGTATGGGAGGTGGTTCCGGACCTGGCCGAAACCATCATCCGCGAAGAAATCCGTCGTCTGACCAGCGGCTAGTACCCCAATCAAGCCCCCGTGCCGAGCCTGGGCGCGCATCGGTCACCGATTTCGAGCCGAACCACCCTGAATAGGCCGGCACCTGTCCCGTCCAAGAGCCGAGGAGGCCTCGTGGTCAGGTTCAACCAACGGCAAGTGGTACTGGCTCACAGCGTCGTCGCCGCGCTGCTGCTCCTGTCGCAGCTGCTGCTCGATCCCGCATCCGCACAGCAGGCGGGCGCCACCGAGTTCGTAAAGACCCGTCACGCGAGCTTGCAGAAGCTGCTGCGGGAAACGGGCAAGAGCGCAGCCGCTCGGGAAACACGAACGAAACGCCTCAACCGGGAGTTGCGGGAGCTGTTGGACTTCGAGGGCCTTTCGCGGCGCGCATTGGCCGATCATTGGGAAGGATTGAGCTCGGCACGCCGCAAGGGATTTGTCGCGCTGCTGCGGCGGCTCGTAGAGCGCAGCTACCAGAAGAGCCTGGAGGATACCCTGGACTATCGCGTGAGCTACACGGGAGAGGCCCGCGGGAGCGATGGCGTGGTGGTGCGTACCGTGGCGCGTTCCAAAACGAACCCGCGGGCTCCCGCCCTGGAGATCGAGTACTCACTAGCAACAAAGGCCGGCGCCTGGAGAGTGTTCGACATCACCACCGATGGCGTGAGCCTGGTGCGCAACTACCGCAGCCAGTTCAATCGGATCATTCGCAAAGACGGTTGGGACACCTTGGTAAAACGCATGCGCAAGCGTCTGGGCTCGACGGCGCCTTAGCTCCTTCCCGTTAGGCCTCGTGACTTGCTCGCAGCTCTCGCAGGCACTAGTACAACGGCCCAGCGCAGCTCTCAGGAACTCGCTCGAGACCAAGGAACGTAGCTGATGCGTCTGTACCGTGGCAAAGTCGAGCCAATAGCGCAGGAAACAATTCACAGCCTAGCCGAGGCGGGCCAGATCGAAGTAGACGACGAGGGCGAAGCCGTGCTCGATGTGGAGGCTGTATTGAAGGAGTATTTGCGTCTCGACCGCCAGATCGTCGAGGAGGCCAAGAACCGCATGGAAGTACGGGGTCTCGGTTACGGTCACCTGGGCAAGGTCAAGAACCAAGTGGCCAAGGAACGCGGCGCCCCCGGTCACGAAGAGATCCTGCCCTACCTGCTGGAGCAGATTCTGAACATCCTGTTCCATAGCGCGAACGTCGCCGAGATCTATGGAACCGACCCGGAGCTGCGTACCACGATCAAGACGATACTCAGCAAGCACATGGATGTAGAAACCGATCTCGATCGTGAGGTGCGTTCGAAAATCAAGAACCTCGAGGAGGGTACGGCCAGCTTCGAGGTGGAGTACGCGCGTGTCATGCAGCAAATCAAGAAGAGGAAACGGCTACAGTAGGACCGCGAAACCCGAGCTGTTGCCCCGTGGAAGCGACGAGTTGCCTCGTGACAGGCGGACTCGGGCCCGTTGCCGGCGACAACGATGCTGAGCATGACGGGATTTGGCAGCGGCTGCGCTGCGTCGGAGCAGGGCATGCTGGTTGTCGAGGCCAGGGCTGTCAACCACCGCTTTCTGGACGTGCGCGTACACGTGGGGGATGAGCTCGGAGCCTTCGCCGGTACGGCGGACGAAGTGGTCCGCCGCCACCTGGTTCGCGGCCGCATCGAGCTCAACGCCTCCCTCCAGGGCCCGAAAGTCGGGCGGCCGGCATTGCAGCGCGAGCACGCACGTGCTGCCTTCGGCGCGCTTTGCGAGCTACGAGACGAGCTGAGCCCGGATGAGCCGGTGCCGCTCTCGCTGCTCGCTGCGGTGCCCGGGTTGTTCGTTGTCCGCACCGTTGGTGATCCCGAGTCGGTCAGGCAGGCGCTGAGCCTTGCAACCGAGCGGGCATGCGGTGAATTGGTGGCGATGCGAATCAGGGAAGGCGGCCACCTGGCCGCGGAGCTTGAACGCCTTGCGCTACAAGCGCTTGCGTGTCTGCGCGCGATCGAGAGCCTGGCGGCCGGTCGCAGCGACGACTACCTGCAGGCCCTGCGAGCACGAGTGGCTCGCCTCCTTCAGGGAACTGACGTCGCGTTGGATCCCGCCCGCCTGGAACACGAAATCGTGCTCTTTGCCGACCGCAGCGACGTGACCGAGGAATTGGCTCGCTTTGCCAGTCACTGCAAGCAGTTTCGTGCGCTGCTTGGACCCGGGGACACACCTGTAGGCAAGCGTCTGGAATTCCTGCTTCAGGAGATGGTGCGCGAGATCAACACGGCCGGCGCCAAGCTAGCCAGCGCACAAGCCAGGGGACAGGTCGTGGAGCTCAAGCAAGCCCTGGAACGCATGCGCGAGCAGGTGCAGAACGTTCTTTGATCCCGTACAATTCGGCGCTTCATGAACGATCTACTGCTGCTCATCATCTCCTCGCCGTCGGGCGCGGGCAAGACCACGCTGACCAGGAACCTGCTCGACCATTTCCCCGAGCTTGGCTTTTCCGTCTCCTACACGACACGAAAGCCCCGCAGCCACGAGGTGGATGGCCAAGACTACCGTTTCGTGGACCCGGGGGAATTCCAGAGAATGATCGACGGCAACGAGTTCGCAGAGTGGGCGCAGGTGCACGGCTACCTGTATGGCACCAGCCTCGCGGAGATCGCGCGCTGCAGCGGGGCAGGCAAACGCGGCATCGTCTTTGACATCGACTACCAAGGGGCCAGACAGATCCGGGCCGCGCGACCCGATGCGGTGAGCGTGTTTGTGCTGCCGCCTTCGATGCCCGAGTTGAAGCGGCGGCTGCGCGACCGGGCGTCGGACGACGCCGCCACGATCGAGAGGCGCTTCCGCAATGCAGCCCGTGAGGTCGAGTACTACGGTCTGTTCGACTATCTCGTGGTCAACGACGACCTGGAAGCAGCCAAACAGACCTTGCGAAGCATCGTCACGGCCGAGCAGGCGCGTCGTTGGCGAATGGCGGCGCGTGCCGAACGCCTGCTGCAGACCGCATCCTAGACGGATGAGTAGCCTCTGCGTTCGGCGCTACGATCTCCTCCGGCGAACAACCACCCTTGCGTTGGCTGCGTCGTTGCTGATCGTTGGCGCGTCTAGGGCCGTTGCTCAGCCCAGCTCGGGTCGCCGCATCGACGTCAAGGGCGCGGTGCTCAGCATTTTGAACGCACGCAACCAGCCTATCGACCCCGCCCGAGGCGCCGTGGGCATCTCGCACCAAGTGGCCAACGCTCCCACGCTGGCGCGGGATTTCGCCTACGACAGCCACAGCCCGGATGCCGACAACCTGCGCATGCAGGTCCTCGATCCTGCGGCGAGGGGCCTTCGAGCCGAGGCCAAGCTGCAGAGCATCGATTCGAACGGTCGCGTTCGGGATGAGCTGATGCTCGTACTCAGGCGCCCGCGTCCCGGATCAGCCTTTCGCTCCAAATTCGTGCGACTGGTCGCAGATCGAATAGACAGGGAAGCCTCTGGCGTGGACCGCCAGCTCTTGCTGGTCGGATTGCGCGACCGGATCCGGCTCAGCTACCGCACGCACTCCCGCACGCTGTCTCACGAGGTTCGGGTTGGCCGCCCAGGGCACGACCACGGTCCGCTGGCAGCGCGGATGGTCCCGCTGCGGGTTCGCATCTTGCGCGCGGGAGCCGACGGTAGACCCGTTGTGGGCGGCAGCGAGTCTACGGGACTTGACATCGCACGCGAACAAATCGCGATCGCAAACGAGATTTGGCTGCAGTGCTTCGTCACGTTCGGAGCGCCGGAACTCGCCGATGTCCAGGTCGTAGACCCACCGCCGCCGGCGTTGCTTGCGGTGAGCAACGGCAACGGCCTGCCGGCGGCAGGCGGAGGACTCGTTCGTTTCACTGTGGCGGGCCGTCCGCTGCCTGCTGTCACCTCGGTGGCGGGGGCGACACCCACCCAGAGCGCGCTGCAGATCGCACGAGCCCTGCGCCTCATGGGTTTCCGGCCCAGGGTGACCGTCAATGCCCGCACCGAATTCGGAGCCGGGCCCACGGCCGACATCGTGGTGCGCCATGCGTCAAACCAACTTGCTCCAATAGCGCCCATGGCGGGCGTTGCCCTGACGACCGACGCACGCCAGTCGCTGACGATCGGAGCCGTGGATCTGAGCGATGGGCTCGACGAGTTCAACAACATGACCGCGGCAAGCGGCACCCTCGAGGAGCGCACGCTCATCAAGTTGCTCGCGGACGATGATCCGAGCACGATCGACGTGCTGATTGTAAACCGCTTCAGTCACGGCACGCGGCAAGGCGAGGCCTTTATCGAGGCCAGTCAAAGCTCGCTCGTCAACGTGGTCCTGCTGGACCGCAACGGCTTACGTCAACAGCGAACCGCGTGGACCCTGGCACATGAGCTCGGGCATGTGCTCTTGAACCAGCCGTTTCACCCGGACGACGTCGGACCCGACAGACCGTGGTTGCTCATGGACTCTGACAACAACCGCGGCAGCGTGGCCGGCCCAAAACGGATCCCACACCGGGAATGCCGGCGCGCCCTGGTAGAAAGCGGACCCGAGGCGCTGCCCGCGCTGATGAAGCCCTACTTCGAGCGCGCCCCGCACCCCTCCCGCCAAAACGCCAAGGCCCGCAGCGAGTGAAGACAGCGCTCGGCTCAGGGTTGCTCCAGCAGCAGCGATCGTGTGCCCGGGGCCACGTCCACCCGCTGATCCTGGACCTCACCCGGCCAACGCACGACAAAATGCGACAGGGTTGTATGAGCCGGCACCCCGAAGTGCAGCGGCAACAAGCTCTGCGAGTAGCGGGTCGAGTAGGCAGAGCCGTAGCGCTGCCGGTGTTTGCGACCGTCGGCGTAGTGGGCTGTCACCAGGGCACCCACTGGAGGCGTCCGGCCACTCGAGCGGATGGACACCATCACACCGCGCGCGGGCCGCAGATTTCGCGCGAACAAGCGTTGCCCGGGACCGGCCATGACGAGGTCCTGGCTACCGTTCTGGTCGAAGTCCGCAACGCACACGCCCGTGAAGCGACCGATCGCGAAGTCTTGATCCACGCGTTTGAAGCGTTTGCCGTCTTGGTTCAGCAACAGAAAGGACTCGATGCCCACGTGCAGGAGGTCGACGAAGCTATCTGCGTTAGCGTCCAGCGGCACCAAGCGGGCATGCCACATGTGATCGAGCTCCCAGGTTTGGGTCAGGTCGCGAAAGCTGCCGGAATCTTGCATGTAGAGCACGCTGGCTGCGCCGTTGACGAGCAGATCGAGCTCGCCGTTGTTGTCGAAGTCAACCAGGTGCATCGAATAGTCGATATAGTTTCCTTCCACTCGAACGTCCGGCATGGGGAACTCCAACCCCAGGTCCGTCCCGGGTACGCGCTCGAAGCGCTCGCCAGCGCGATTCCAATAGACTTGCAGCTGGCTCTGCTTCCACTTGTCTATGGCGATCATGTCCTCGAAGCCATCTCGGTCGAGGTCGAGCCAAGCGAACGATTCAGCGCCATGGCCGTCTAGCCCGAGAGCACCCGCTGCTTGAACGAAGCGCATCCGTCCCGCGGGATTCGGCTCGAGCTTCCACAGGTCGTTGGGCGTCGACTCGTTGCTGACGTAGAGCTCCAACCCGCCGTCGGCTTCGAGGTCGACCCAAGCCACCTGCCGGCCGCGCCCGATGCTTCCCGGCGAAGGGAAGCCCAACTCGAACAGGTGCGGCGTGCCGGTGTAGGTGAAGAAACGATCGTACTTGTTGCTGGTGCCCTGCATGGCCCCGCGAGTCAGGTAGAGCTCCGGCTCGGGGGAGCCCTCGATTTGGACCCATGCCATGCCATGTGGGTCGGGTTTGGTGAGCACTACGTGTCCCGACGCCACCTCGACTCGCTGTGGACCGACAAAAACCGGCAACGGGCTTCTCGTGCCGCCCGCGGTTGCCGCCCCAGGGCTCGTGCCCGAGGCACGGATCTCGAGGCGCGGCTCCGGTTTCAGCGTGCGCAGCCGGACGTCGCGCGTGCCCGGAAGTTCCAACTCGACCAGTAGCTCGGTCGGCTTCGTCAGGACGTATTCCCGTGCCTCGAGGCCTGAGGCCACGGTGAGCGGCGAGTTCGCAGTGATTTCGATGCGAATTCTCGACCCGCGCAGTCCCGTACCCGAGCCGCCAGCAGCAGGCGGAACGAAGTACAGATGCCAGTGCCCTCTGGCGCGATCGATGTCGTGCCACACATACAGACCCGAAACGTCGCCATTGATGGTCTTGGGCAGCTCCCCTTCATGCGCGAAGAATTCCGAAACGTGCACGCTGTCCCAAAGACCGGTCCGATCGTTGCCGCGCGGATTTGTCAGCACAAAGCGCCCGTCGACGTTTTCGAATAGCTCCATGCGCACCAGTTGATGCCAGTTGATCAGGAGATCGGGATCCCCGTCCAAATCCATGTCGGTCGCCAGCACCTCGAAAGGTAGGGGTTCCGGCGCCGGCGGTGCCTCGAACACGTCCCCCAGGTACTCGAAGTACGCCCCCGCGCCCGCAGTAGGCGGCGGGCAGGAATCCGGCATCCCCATCACACCCCGGACAGCGTCGCCTGGCGAGCACGGTTCGAACAGCGCCGAATTGTCGACGCACGAAACGCACGCAAACACTACGGCAAGGGAAAGGGTCCGCTTCATAGGCGCCTGCACCCGGCGGAATAATCGCACGGCGTCTCCCAATGGGCAAAACGCTCGCCCTGGCGCCCGTCTATGGCGGCGGTGCAAGCACAGGCCGTAGCCGCCGTGCGCAGGACATGCACGCGGTGCGCGGACCCGACCCGCATGATAGGCTTCGACTGCTCGCGGCAGCGGCCCTTCGGAGCCTGCGCAAGGTGAGACCATGAACGATCCCTTTTGTCCCGCATCCAGAAGGGCCTGGCTGACCCCGGTGATCGCGGCCACGGCCGTGCTGGTCGCCGCTGTCCTGGGCCTGTACGCCTCGGACTTGAAGTCTCAGCTAGCACTGACGACGAGCGAGCACACCAGGATTCGAGCCGAGCTTGTCAGCGCACGCAGACAGAACACCGAAGTGCAAGAGCGGCTCAGCCGGCTCGATGCACAGCTCGAGCAGGAAAAGAGCGCGCACGACGCCGCGGAGATGCGCGCGAGCGAAAGCGAGCTGAAGCTCAAGGACCAGGAAACCGAGCTTTCGGAGCTGCGCGAAGATCGCCACGAGGTGATGAAACAGCTCGCGGAGTTCAAGGCGCTAACGCGCCAGTTTCAGCGTATGATCGACAGCGGCAAGCTCGAGGTTGTTTTTCGGCGCGGCCGAATGGTCGTGAAGATGCCGGCCGCGGTGTTGTTCCCATCTGGAAGCGACGAGCTTTCCAAAGACGGGCGACAGGCCGTGCGACAGGTCGCGCGCGTGCTGCGACGCGACAAGACTCGGCGCTTCACGGTCGGCGGCCACACCGACACGGTCCCGATTCGCAACGAAGAATTCAAGAGCAACTGGGAGCTATCTACGGCCCGTGCGGTCACGGTCACCGAGGTCCTGATAGATTCCGGTATGCGTGCCCCCAACCTGGTGGCTGCAGGTTTCGCGCAATACGATCCTGTCGCCTCCAACAAGACCAAACGAGGACGTCACAGGAACCGCCGGATCGAGATCGTGCTGGAGCCCTACCTGAGAAAGCTCAGAGCCGTTGACAAACAGGACCGCACAAGCCGACATCGTGGCCGCCACGCGAAAAAGCGCCGTACGTAGTGCCCAGGGCACTAGATGGCGCTGACTGCCTTGGCAAGCTCTTTCGGTATGCTCACGGAGAGCTTGGCCACCGATCCGCTCATGGCGTCATTCGTACCATGGTAGGAATAGCGCGGCTAGCCGCGATCAACGCTCAGCTCTCAAGAGGCTTCCATTGTCGAAGCGGTAGCGCACAGGCCCATCCCGCCATGGAAGTAAGATGGGCAAGACTCCATCGCTGCCGTCTGGAGAATAGACGAAGCTCTGCTCGGACCAGCCGCGGGCCCGCCCCGGCGTTACCCGGATCTCGCAGCCTCGGCCGGTCGTTAGAAAGCGCACCTGGTTCTCGATCGATCGCATGCCCTGGCGATAGCGGAGTGGCAGGGCCATGAACCGCGCAGGTGACCGCCCATCGATGCGGTAGCCGACGAGTACATCGCGCTGCAGTTCGCCAAGGTGCTGGCGCACTCGCACCAGCACGTCTGCACGAGCGTCACCCGTCACGTCCCGTGCCGTCACGGCGAGCACATCCTCGGGCCGGTCCACTGGGAGCTCGATGTACACGTAACTGCGACCGCCACGAAAACCGGGCCCCGCCACCAAGAGCAGCGTGCCGAGCACTTGCACTTGCTCGGCGCGGGCATCCTCAGCCACGTTAGCCTGGATTGCGAAGCGCGGGGCCACTTCGGGTCCAAGGCCTCGCGTGCGCCGGAACAGCGCGACAACGGCGTCCAACTGTGCTGCCGGAGCACTCGCGCTCGCAGGCGCTTTGGGGCGTGGCGGCTGCTCGGGCCCGGCCGGACGCGCCGGCGCCTGGACGACGTTGTTCGCAATCTCGCGCCGTACGCTAAAGCGCGTCCGGTCCCACTGGTAGTCCCGCTGAATCACGAGACCCCAGGCCACCAGCACGGGTGCGTCGTCGCTCACGCGATCGAGGGGAACCAGCCGCGGGTCCGGACCCTGTGCGCGGCCTGCCCGCACGCGCACGATGGGTGGACGACGCCTGCCGCTGCCAAGGACCTCTACCGTCGCTTCGACGCGGCTGCTCGCACTGCGACGCATGGTCTCGAGGCTCAGAAGGGCTTGCGGGCCGGCCTCGGTGAAGCCTATACCCCGCCAAACCTCGCGCGAGCCAAAATCGGTCCGATGCCTGAAACGCAGCAAGAGCTCGCTGCGCCCGTCGCCGGTCAGGTCGCGAAGGCGAGCGGTTCGCACGTCGCTCTCCACTGCGATCGGCAGCTGCACATAGTCGTAGCTCTCGCCGTCCTTGTAGCCCTCCCCCGTGACCACCAGGTAGCGATCTACGACGATCACCCGCTCCGCTCGACCATCGCCGAACACATCGCCCCGCAGGTCGAATCTTGGCAGCGCAACAGGCCTCCCGATGCTCTCCAAAAACCCCTTGAGGTGCTGCTCGCTGCCGCCGCTCGGTAAGAGCCGAGGCAAGCGCCCCAGCTCCGTGCGTCGTTTGCGGGCTCTGACCCGCGACGACAAGCGGGCCGGCCCGCGGGGGTCGTCGATGTCGTGTAGCCTGACCTCTGCCCTGCTGCGCTGCCAGGTCGCTGACCGGGGAATCCTACGCCACGGGATCTGGGCCTCGAGCGTATAGCCCGATCCGTGTGAACGCTCCGCCTCGACGATCTTTACACCGTCAAGCGGCTTCGGTTGGCTACCTGGCCGTCCCAGGAAAGCCAGCGATGCCTGCCTCCCTGGGATGCCCGCGAACAACCACAGCTCGTAAGCGATATGGCCCTTTCGGTCGCCGGGGAATGCGAGCGTGATCACCACCGCATCCTCGCGTGGTCCGGGTCGGCGCGTTCGCACAAAGACATCGTCGGTGACCTCCAGCCCGACGTACAGCGCCCCGGCGTCGTAGCCCAGCGCATAGCGCAGCCAGCCGGCGCGGCGGTCGTTGCCCGACTCGGCAAACCCGTTCCGCTCCCAGTCTCGCAGCAGACCGTCGATCCTGAGCTGGCCGGGCTGGATTTCCGCTACCGGCAGCCCAACCCCTTCGTAGGCCGCCGCCTGAGACGACAGCACGAGCGCGGCGGCCGCGACGAGGATGGAAGCAGGTCTGGGGCTGGGCAAGAAGGACACTAACCCTCGAGCGGATGCTGTGCCTGCAAGGCCCTTGGCGAGGTGAGGCGCTGCAGCTCCGGGCGCAGGGCGAGTTGGCCGCACGCCGCAGCAACGCGATCCCCTCGCCGGCGCCGCACGAAAACGCGTAAACCGGCACTGCGCAGCTCGTTCTGGAAGCGTGCGATGCTGCCCTGATCAGGCGCACGCAGGCGGCTGCCCTCGACTGGGTTCATGGGTATTAGATTCACCCGCACCCGCATTCCGCGCAGCAGCCGGGCCAGGCGACGTGCATCCGACAGCGACGCGTTGGTCCCTTTGATGAGGGTGTACTCCACGGTCAGGTGACCACGCCTTGGCACCGGGTAAGAACGCATGGCCTCCACCAGCACCTCGATCGGATAGCGGCGATTGAGCGGCACCAGCCGAGAGCGTGTCTCATCGTCGGCTGCATGCAGGGAGACAGCCAACTGCACCCTGCCCTCGAAATCGCGCCCGAGACGCCTGATCTCCGGGGCCAAACCACTCGTGGATACGGTCATGGCGCGAAAGGGAAACGCCATCCCCTCGGGATGCGTCAGCAGCAGCAGGGCGCGAGCCAGGTTGCCGTAGTTGTGCAGCGGTTCTCCCATTCCCATGAAGACGAGCCCTCTAGGGCGGCGGGGCAAGACAACTTCGCCGCTTCGATTCCGATCCATCCCGCCCGACCCTGCACCCCGACGCCTGAGCCGCCCGCCTGACGCCCCTGCCGCCGGTGCACACAACACCTGTCCGAGGATCTCGGCTGCTGCAAGTTGCCGCTTGAGCCCAGACAAACCCGAAGCGCAGAAGACGCAGCCCATGGCGCAACCTACCTGCGATGACACGCACAGCGTCACTGCACCCGGACTGCCCGAAGCCGCGTGGGGCATCAGTACGCTTTCGATCGCTTGCCCGTCGTCGAGCCGAAACAGCAGCTTGCTCGTTTCGTCCTCACCGGCATGCGCGCGCTCAAGCGATAGCGGTGACTTGAGCCCCTGCTCGCGAAGCCGCTCGCGCACAGGCGGGGGCAAGTTGCTCATACGGTCGGGCTCGAAGATGCCCTTTCGATGAAGCCAGCCAAAGATCTGTTTGGCCCTGTATGCAGGCTGACCCCACTCGTGCATGAGGCGCTCCCACTCCTCGGGAAGGTACTCCAGCAACGAAGCGGGCGCCGGCAACGCGGATGCGACGAGCATGGCAATATCCTGTGCTACCACGTCGGCGCTGGCAAAACGCCCCGGCGCCGAGCGCGTCCTTGCAAAGCGCCTGGCCGCCAGTTAACGTCAACTGGCAGCATGTTCAGCAACGCTTCGAAGACCTCGGAGGCTGGCCCATGACCTCGCTTTCGGCAGTCGCAGCGGCTAACGCCGCGCATGAACCGGTTAGGGTCGTGACCGCGGCATCGCTTTTCGACGGCCACGACGCCGCGATCAATATCATGCGCCGCCTGCTGCAGTCCTCGGGCGCCGAGGTTATCCATCTCGGTCACGATCGCTCCGTGGACGATGTGGTCGAGGCGGCGATCGAGGAAGACGCACATGCCGTGGCCGTGTCGTCGTACCAGGGCGGCCACATGGAGTTCTTTCGCTACCTCGTAGATCGACTGCGCGATCAGCAGGCCGGCCACATTCGCGTGTACGGCGGCGGCGGTGGCACCATCCTGCCGAGTGAAATCGAGGAGCTTCAAGCTTACGGCGTCGCCCGCATATTCAGCCCGGAAGACGGCCGCACCATGGGCCTCAAGGGAATGATCCGGTCGATCCTCGATGACTGCGCCTCGAACCCCCGACCCGACCCCGCACCCGGCGCCGAGCCATCGGCAGCCGAGCCCCTGATCGTTGGTCGCCTGATCAGCTGGCTGGAGGCCCGAAGGGGACCCAACAAGGAGCTCGCCAAGCTGCGCGAACGCCTGCAGCGCCGAGCCGGCGCTCGACCTGCGCCCGTGGTTGGCCTCACTGGGCCTGGCGGCGCTGGAAAATCGAGCCTGCTCGATGAGCTCGTGCTGCGCTTCCGGCGCGACCTGCCCGATCGGAAGCTCGCGATCGTGCTCATCGACCCCAGTCGTCGCCGCTCGGGCGGAGCATTGCTTGGCGACCGGTTGCGCATGAATGCGATCCACGGGCGCCACGTGTACGTGCGCTCGCTCGCCACCCGCCAGGCACACCTTGCGCTCTCCGACGCCGCCCGCGATGCCGTGCTCGTGTTGCAGGCTTCCGGCTACGATCTGGTCGTGGTGGAAACCGCAGGTATCGGCCAAAGCGATTCCGAGATCATCGATCAGGCGGACCTGTCCCTGTACGTGATGACCCCCGAATACGGCGCTCCATCCCAACTCGAGAAGATCGACATGCTGGAGCTTGCCGACATGGTTGTCGTGAACAAGTGCGACCGGCAGGGAGCCGAGGACGCCCTGCGCGACGTTCGCAAACAGTGGAAGCGCAACCACGGGCAGCCGTCGCCGCCGGACGGCTCGATTCCGGTCTTCGGCTGCGTGGCGAGCCACTGGAACGACGCCGGCTTGGAGCGGATCTACAGCGCGCTCCGGCAGCGTCTGGCCGAGGCAGGATGGACCGGGTTCCGCCCGCCCGCGCTGCGCAGCGAGAGCGTGTCGCGGCCGGCCCCGAAGCTGATTCCCGACGACCGGGTGCGCTACCTGGCGGAGATCGCGGCCAGCGTGCGCGATTACCGGAAAAGGACTCGCGAACAGGCGGAGCACGCCTCGCAGGCGTACGGGCTGGAGCGCGCCATTTCGGCACTTGAACGCCTGGACACGGAGCCACCCATGGACGCGGAGCCACCCATGGACGCGGAGCCACCCATGGACGCGGAGCTCTTGCAGGCGCAGCGCACGCTCCGGCGCCCAGAGTCGAAGGGCGCGCCGCCCCGAACCGGGGACGCGGGCGGGAGCAAGGGTACCGCGTGCACGAATGCCGAGGCGACCGCGTTGCTGCGTCGCCGCTACGACTCCGCCTGCCGCAGGCTCGATAAAGACGTCCTCGAGCAGCTGCAAGACTGGCCGCAAACGCTGGAGCGCTATCAGACCGACGAGCAGACGTACAGGGTACGGAAGCGCACCCTCCGTGTGTCGAACAACGTCGAAACGCTGTCGCACTCCCAGCTGCCCAAGGTAGCGCTTCCACAGACCCGCGAATGGGGTGAGCTCGTGCGCTTCCTGCGCATGGAGAACCTGCCTGGACGCTTCCCTTTCACGGCGGGGGTCTTCCCTTTCAAGCGCGAAGGCGAGGAACCGGCCCGCATGTTTGCCGGCGAGGGAGGTCCCGAGCGCACGAACCGCCGCTTTCATTACCTTGCCCGGGGCCAGTCCGCCGCGCGCCTTTCCACCGCCTTCGACAGCGTGACCTTATACGGGTGCGATCCCCACCTGCGGCCGGACATCTACGGCAAGGTTGGCAACTCCGGCGTGTCGGTGTGTACCCTCGACGACGCCAAGAGGCTCTACTCCGGCTTTGATCTGTGCGACCCCAAGACCTCCGTGTCCATGACGATCAACGGTCCCGCACCGATGCTGCTGGCCTTCTTTCTCAACGCGGCCATCGACCAGCAGGTAGAAAGGCACCTGCGCAGCCAGGGCAAGCTGGAAGAGGCCCGCTCCCGCGCCGCGCAGGGCGCGAGCTTGCCGTCGTACCGGGGCGAGCTGCCGAAGCAGCACACCGGTCTCGGCCTTGGTCTTTTGGGCATAAGCGGGGATCAGGTGGTCGACCGGGAGACCTACGGGCGCATCAAGGCCGACGTGCTCAAACAAGTACGTGGCACCGTGCAAGCCGACATCCTCAAGGAAGATCAGGCGCAGAACACCTGCATCTTCTCCACCGATTTCGCGCTCAAGCTCATGGGCGACATGCAGGCCCACTTCGTCGAGCAAGGAGTCCGCAACTTCTACTCGGTCTCGGTCTCCGGCTACCACATCGCCGAAGCCGGAGCCAATCCGATCACCCAGCTCGCGCTCACCCTAGCCAACGGCTTCACCTACTGTGAGTACTACCTGGCCCGTGGAATGCCGGTCGATGGCTTCGCTCCCAACTTCTCGTTCTTCTTCAGCAACGGGCTCGACGCCGAGTACAACGTCATCGGCAGGGTGGCACGGCGCATCTGGTCCATCGCGATGCGCGACCGCTACGCCGCCTCCGAGCGCAGCCAGAAGCTCAAGTACCACGTGCAGACTTCGGGTCGTTCGCTGCACGCCCAGGAGATGGCCTTCAACGACATTCGAACCACGCTGCAAGCGCTGATGGCGCTGCAAGACCACTGCAACAGCCTGCACACGAACGCCTACGACGAAGCCGTGACCACGCCGACCGAGGAATCGGTGCGGCGCGCCCTCGCCATCCAGCTCATCATCCAGCGTGAGCTAGGGCTCGGCAAATGCGAAAACCCGTTGCAGGGCTCGTACGTGATCGAGCGGCTGACCGATACCGTGGAGGAGGCCGTGCTCGACGAGTTCGAACGGCTTTCCGCCCGAGGGGGGGTGCTCGGTGCGATGGAGACCCTGTACCAGCGCAGCAGGATCCAAGAGGAGAGCCTCTACTACGAGTCGCTCAAGCACAGCGGCGAGCTGCCGGTGATCGGAGTCAATACCTTCGAGGCCAAGAGCACGAGCACCGCACCTGCACGCCCCCGGGAGATCATGCGCTCGAGCGACGAGGAGAAACAGGCTCAGCTCGAGAACCTGAAGGCCTTTCACGGGCGGCACAGGAGCACCAGCGGCCCGGCGCTTGAGCGCCTGAAGTCCGTTGGGCGCACGGGCGACAACGTCTTTGGCGAACTGATGGAGACGGTCAAGCACGCCAGCCTGGGCCAGATCTCCGACGCGCTTTTCCAGATTGGCGGTCGCTATCGGCGCGCCATGTAGCCTGGGCCATTACGGCCGCCCGCCGAGACCAGCCGACAAGCCAGACCGAGGGCCTCGCCAGTCGACCCGGCTCCAGGGCGCCGAACCACCAGGGCGCCGAAGCGCGGAGACCGGTGTCTGATGGGCCCAAGTCTGATGGGCCCAAGCCAGGCAAAAAACTGTGCAAATTCAGGGCACCAAGACCTCCTGCCGTGTACGAATGCTTGCGATTGCGCGAGTTTCAGCCCATATTTCTATTGATACTAGATATATCCATGGAGGCTGTGGCCATGAGGGCTGGATTGCTCAGAACGCTGATCGTGCTCGGCTCGCTGGCGGCGTTGGCGGGCTGCTCCAACAACAAGTCGCGTTCGGCCGCCTCTGGCGTCGTGCCGGGCCCCCACATCACGCCCCCCGGTTCGGGCTGCGCGCCAGGTGATCCCCACTGCGGAACGCAGTGCGGAGGCATGTCGGCGACCCGCTGCGCTGCGGGTCTGTATTGCGGCCACGATGGCACGTGCACCAAGGACTGCCAGCAGGGCGCATCGTGTCTTGACGGGCAGCTGTGCCTGAGCAACGGCCGCTGCCCCGCACCGCTGCCCGGTACGGGTACCGGACACGTGGGAACCGGCACCGGGCAGGCCGTGGGCTTCGATGGCGGCGTGGTGGGCAGCCACGCACCGGCTGGGCCACCCGGCCAATGCCATGCGGTCGCCGTCAATGCAGAGCCGGTCACGCCGATCGTCGTCGCGATCGTGGACCAGAGC
Organism: Pseudomonadota bacterium; assembly: GCA_022361155.1. Lineage (NCBI taxonomy): Bacteria > Pseudomonadati > Pseudomonadota > Pseudomonadota bacterium. The sequence goes on along the minus strand of JAKSBK010000307.1, from coordinate 19,606 downwards.
GGAAGCATGAGGGATCCGCTCGACGAGAACCTCGAGAATTCGGGGTCGCGCTGGGACATCCTGCGCAAGGAGCTCGTGGGCCCGTTGGCGTTGAACCCCAATCCGACCAACCACAGTCTCTTCAACGAGTTTCAGTATAACATCGAGTTCGCGCTGCAGATCTACACCGACGACTCGTCCTCGCCCCACTGCCCCGACTTGACCTGGATGCCGCCTGCCACGGGCCAGTACTTCGCTCTTCACAGCGAATACACCAGACACCAGCCGAGCGGTTCCACGCCGACCCGAGAGGCCATCACCGATTCCATCGACAAGATGCTCCAGCTTGGCCACGTGGGGCACGCGATCGGTCCCGACAGCCTCAAGCACCCCGTGATCTTCTTGCTGGCCACGGATGGCAAGCCACATCCCTGCCTGCGCCGGGCACCCACCTGCAACACGGCACCGGCCCTGGGACAGCTACCGGTACTACCCTTGCCGGGGGCTCCGTGCAAGTGCGGCCATCGGCCCGAGCAGATGCCACCCGGCTGCGCCAACGTCCAGGACCCCGATTTCGACGGCGTCGAGGCCGAGATCGAGCGTGCCTACTCGCTGGGCATTCAGACCTTTGTGATCGAGCTTGCAGGTCCCGGTGACCAGCAGCGCACCCAGCACCTGAAGCGTGTTGCGAACATCGGCTCCGGGCTACCGTCCGACTCGCCGATGCCGCTCAATTACTTCAACCCGCTGCGCGACGCCGCTTTGCACGCGGCCCTGCGTGCCATCATCGGAGGCGCGGTCACCTGTGAGATCAAGCTCGACGGCCAGGTCGTGTCGCCGAATCCCTGCGAAGGTACCGTGATACTCAACGGCCAGACGCTGCTGTGCAACGACCCGAACGGCTGGACCCTCACGACCCCGAGCACCGTGACAGTTCACGGCGCCGCTTGCGACACCCTGCAGCGAGGTGGTGCCCTTGTCGACGTCGAGTTCCCCTGCGGTGGAGTGATTCTGTTGTAGCGAGACTGTTCGCGGCACGGATCGGCTGCCGTGGCCGGTGATTGGCCCGCCACGGGCTCACAAGAGGCTTCAGGAGTTTCCGGGTCAGACGTCGAGCTCCGCGGCCTGTACGGCTGGCGCATGCTCCATGATAAAGCGGTAACGCTCCGAGGCATCGCGACCCATGAGCGCGTTGACTGCCCGGTCGGCCTCCAGCTCGCTTTCGATGGTGACCCGAAGAGCGCGCCGCCGGCCCGGGTCCAGCGTCGTCTGTTTCAGCTCGGCCGCCGACATCTCTCCAAGCCCCTTGAAGCGACTGATATCGATCTTCGCGCCTTCGCCCAGCTGTGACAGCAGCCGATCCTTCTCCTCGTCGTCCAGGATCCAGTGCGTCTCCTTGCCCACGTCGATCCGATAGAGCGGTGGCAGCGCGAGATACACGTAACCACGCCGAATCAGCTCCGGCAGGTGCCTGAAGAAGAACGTCAAGAGCAGCGTCGAGATGTGATAGCCATCGGAATCCGCATCCATCAAAAGAAAGATCCTACCGTAGCGGAGGCGTGTAAGGTCGAAGCTCTTGCCGACGCCACACCCCAAGACAGAAACCACATCCTGAAGCTCGCGGTTGCCAAGCACGGCTGCAGTGCTGGCCCGCTCGGCGTTCAGCACTTTGCCTCGCAGAGGCAGGATCGCTTGCGTCGTCCGATCCCGGCCCTGCTTCGCATTGCCACCGGCGCTGTCGCCCTCCACCAGAAAGAGCTCGCTGACGCTGGGATCGGTGCTCGAGCAGTCGGCAAGTTTACCCGGGAGGTTCAGTCGATGACTGACGGCCGTCTTGCGCTGCACCTGCTGGCTGGCGGCTCGACTGGCTTCGCGCGCCCGGGCCGCCGCGATGATGCGGGCCACGATGGCCTCCGCCAGGCTGCTGTTGTCGTGAAGCCACTGCTCGAGCGCCGTTCGTAGTGTGCCCTCGACCTGCGACGACACTTCAGGGTTGTTCAAGCGGTCCTTGGTCTGACCCTGAAACTGCGGTTCGTGCACATATACGCTCAGGATGACCACCAGCCCCTCCCGAATGTCCTCGGCCGTGACACTGACGCCTTTGGGAGACAGCTTGTGGGTCAACATGTAGTTGCGGATGGCCTTGCCGATACCCTGCTTGAGGCCGTTCTCGTGCGTCCCCCCCGAAGGCGTCGGAATGCCGTTGGCGTACGACCTCACAACGTCGTCTGTCGCTTCCGTCCACTGCAGCGCCAATTCAATGCGGGTGTCCCCGTTGCGTTCCAGGGTGAACGCAGCGGGATGGATGGCGGCCTTGCCGCGCTCCGCCACAAGCTTGCCCAAGAAATCCACGATGCCGCCGGGGTGAAAAAACTGCTCGCGCTTGTTCGTGGCTCCATCGACGAAGACTAGCTTCAGTCCTTTGTGCAAATAGGCCTTGGCCTCGAGCCGGTCGCGCACCCTTGCAACGTCGAAGGCCATCTTCTTGCCGAAGATTTCCGGATCCGGTCGGAAGTCGATCCTCGTGCCGCGCTGCTTCGTCGCCGCAAGCTTCTTCAGCTTCGAGGTCGGCGCGCCCCGAGAGAAGCTCTGCCGGTATTCGTGACCCTGGCGGCGAACGTTTACGTCCATCCCTTGCGAAAGCGCGTTGACGACCGACGATCCCACTCCGTGCAGTCCACCGGCCACTTGATAGCTCGCATTCCGAAACTTGCCACCCGCGTGAAGCGTGCAGAGGATCAGCTCGAGCGCTGGCTTCTTGAACTTGGGGTGCTTGTCGATGGGAATGCCGCGCCCGTCGTCGCCGACCGTTGCGCCCTTGTGATCCGGATGCAGCTGCACCTCGATCTTCTTCGCATGCCCGTTGATGGCCTCATCCACCGCATTGTCCAAGAGTTCCCACAGCAGCTGATGGTAGCCCCGCGCATCGACCCCGCCGATGTACATGGCCGGACGCTTGCGCACCGGCTCCAACCCCTCGAGCACTTCGATGTCTTTTGCTGTGTACGCGGCCGGTGCGGTCACGCCGGTTCCTCCAGTTGTGGCACGACGAGCTCCGGTGCTTGCACTGCCACAAAGCTACCGCGCTTGAACAGCACGTATCCCTTGCCGGCGCGCGCGGCGGTCTGATAGCGCCGCGTCGTTATCTTGTAGGCCTTGCCGCCCTCACGCAGCGCAACCAAGGCAGCGTCCTCTTGCCCCAACACTCTGGCCCCGATCACCGCGTCGTTTTCCTGCAGGCGGATCAGAATCACCCCCTTACCCGGACCCGACAGCAGCGCGATCTCATCCGAGTCGCAGATCACCGCCCTGCCCTGCTGCGTAACGCACGCAACCGGATCGCCCGGATCGCAGACCCCGACGTAGAGCACTTCATCGTTCTTGCCGACTCGCATGAACTTGCGGCCGCTGCGAGTGCTGGGGTCGCGATGACCGCGCAAGGAAAAGCGCAACGTCAACCCCCGTCGTGTCACCGCCAAAGCAAAGGGTGCCTCCGGCTCGGTCGCTTCCTCCGAAGCCTCTGGCACATCCAGAACGCGCGAGTCGAGACCGAGCATCGCGACGATTCGCTCACCGTCCCCCAACTTGAACAGCTTCTGCACCGGGACGCCGTAACCGCTGGTCGCGGGAATGTCGATGACGCGACATACGTAGCAGCTGCCCTGATTCGAAAACAGGGCGACACAGGCTTTGGTGGAGCCAGCTGCCACATCCAACAGGCTGTCGCCATCACGCATCCGGGTCGCCTTGAGATCCTTGACCTCGCGCTGGCGCTTGATCCAGCCCTGTTGTGTCAACAGCGCGACGGCATCCTCCTGCACGATGTACGCTTCCGCGTCGTATTCGGGTTCGTCAACCTCTGCACGAACCCGGGTGCGCCGCGGATCGCGATACGTGTCGGCCAGCTCCAACAGCTCGGCTCGGATCAGCTTCCAGCGCGCGGCGGGACTCTCGAGCAGCTGCGCAATGCGGGCGGCATCCTTGCGCTTGTCCTTGAGCTCTTTGCGGATCATCAAGATCTCGAGTTGTGCCAGCCTGTACAAACGTAGCTCCAGGATCGCATCCACCTGCGCCTGATCCAGATCGAAGCGCTTCATCAACCTGCCGGCGGCGTCCTGCCTGCCTTCCGCGCGGCGGATGATGCGAATAGCTTCATCGAGCGCGTCGAAGACGATTTCCAGGCCCTCGAGAACATGGATGCGCTTGAGCAATTCGTCGAGCTCGTACTGGAGCCGCTTCGTGACGACCTCCATGCGAAACGCGAGGAAATGGCGCAGCAGCGTGAGCAGATCGACCCGCGACGGTGCCGCGATGTCGGGATTGGCTGTGGGGACGAGACAGGTGAGGTTGACCTGCACGTTGCTCGCGAGCGGGGTGTGCTTGTAGAGGTAGGCCATGACCAGCTGCGGGTCGGCGTCCTTCTTGAGCTCGATCACGATGCGGCACTCCTCGGTGCTCTCGTCGCGGACATCCACCGCGCCCGGTAGCTTGCGCGCCACTATCACGTCGGCGACCCGCTTGACGATCGTGCCGCGTTCCACTCCATAGGGAATGGTATCGATCACGATGGAGCCCCCGCGACGCGACTCCACCCCACGCCAGGTCGCGCGCAGCTTCAGCGTGCCCTGGCCGCAGGCGTAGATCGCTGCGAGCTCCCCTTTGGTGCCGAGGAGCTCTCCCCCGGTTGGGAAATCCGGCCCGCGAATGGACCGGAGCAGCTGGCGCAGGCTGAGCTCTGGGTCGTCGATCAGCGCCACGCAGGCTTTGACGACCTCGCCGAGGTTGTGAGGCGGAATCGAGGTGGCCATGCCCACGGCGATGCCCTGGGAGCCATTGACCAGCAGGTTCGGAAAGCGTGCCGGCAAGACCACAGGCTCGAAGCGCATTGCGTCGTAGCTGGGCCGGTACGCGACCGTTTGCTGTCCGAGCTCGCGAAGCAGCTCATCAGCGAGCGCCTGCAATCGCGCCTCGGTGTAGCGCATGGCTGCGGCGGCGTCTCCGTCCGGCGACCCGAAATTGCCGTGGCCTTCGACCAGCGGCGCGCGCATCACAAAGGGCTGGGCAAGCCGCACCAGGGCGTCGTAGAGCGCCGTGTCTCCATGCGGATGGTACTTACCCATGACGTCCCCCACTATGGCCGCGCACTTGCGCGGCTTGGCGTCGTGCCGCAGCCGCAGTTCCCTGTACATCGTGAAGAGAATGCGGCGCTGGACAGGCTTGAGCCCGTCCCGCACGTCGGGCAGTGCGCGCGAGGTGATGACGCTGAGCGCGTAATGCAGGTAACGGCGTCGCGCCTCCTGCACCAGAGGCGCGTCGTCGATCACCGGTGGTCCCGCCGCACCCGCACCTCCCTCGAACAGCTTGAGCTGATTCTGTCTTCGCCGTGCCACGTCATCTCCTAAGGCGTGAGAGCCGCATCCACTGAACAAGCATGTAGCAGCGCAGACCGCTCGAACGCAAGAAACATGCACATGCCCGAGAAGCCAGCCGCGAGGGTCGGCACGCTGGAGGGCTGCACCAGGGCGGCGGCGAGTCACGACCGGCCCGGGCTGGCGCAGGATCCCAAAACGGGCTAGCACCGAAACACCATGCGAACCTACATATCGATCGACATGGAGGGCGTGGCCGGAGTCGTGCACGCCGATCATTGCCGGCGTGGCGCCGCTGACTTCGAGCTCGCACGGCACTGGATGACCGCCGAAGCCAACGCGGCCGCACTCGGAGCTTTCGACGCAGGCGCAGCCCACGTGCTTGTCAACGACTCGCACGGGGACATGCGCAATCTGCTGCTCGACGAGCTCGACGAACGCGTCGAAATCTTGTCCGGCTCGCTCAAACCGCACTCGATGGTGGCTGGAGTCGACGCGGGCTTCGACGTTGCCTTGTTCGTCGGCTATCACGCCGGCGCCGGCACGGCCCTGGCCATCCTGGATCACACCTATGCCGGTCGAGTCGCAGCCAGCGTCCGCATCAACGGTCGCCCTTTCAACGAGGCGGGCCTCAACGCGCTCGTCTGTGGCCAGCACCAAACGCCCGTCGGTCTCGTCACCGGCGACGAAACCACCTGTATTCAGTCTGCCGAGCTGATCGACGGAATCGAAACGGTAGCCGTCAAGCGCGCGCTGTCCCGCTATTCGGCGCAATCCCAGCACCCGAAGACCGCCCGGGCACGGATTCGAGCGGCAGCCACCCGGGTCTGCCGCAGAGCCGGAGAACTGCGACCGTTCGTTGTCGACGGGCCGCTCTTGCTGGAAACCGATTGTGTCACCAGCGCGATGGCCGACGCCTGCGAGCTCCTTCCCAAAACCGTCCGTGCTTCTGCAAGAACGCTCCGCTACCAGGCACCGGATCCCGCCACCCTGCTGAGCGTCCTGCGAGCCTGGATGCTGCTGGGCGCGAGCACGATTCCGGCGTAGTTCCAAGTCAGCGCCTTGTGCAAAGCCGCTCGGAACGCTGCCCGAGCCGTCGTCGCCGCGAACAACTCGGTCAACGGTTACGGCGAGCCGGTGCTGAGCTCGACAAGGTCGTATTCGTTGTCGCCATGATTGTGAATGTGAAAGAGGACCTGCGCACCCGCGGCGATATCCTGGGGGGCGATCCAGGTCTTGCTGATCAACCCGCTTTTGCGCGGGATCGGCAAGTGCTTGTCCAGCACCACGTGATCCCCGATCCACAGAGCGCTGTGGACCCGGGCGCCTGGCGGTGCAGTGAGGCGGAAGTGCCAGAGCCGCAGCTTGATTCGATCGCCCTTGCGGATATCGACGATCGTGGATTGACGCGCCGCCATGTAGTTGCACTTGTCGGTCTTCACGAAGAAGGCTTCTTCGCCCGCCAAGATCTCACGTCCGTAGGACCTGCGATCGCACGCGATGGAGCTCGGCCTGTGGCTGGAAGGATCCTCCGCCGAGCTTGCGGGACGCCAGAGGCGATGACTCACGAGCATCCGGCGCTGCCGCAAGGGTCCGGCTCCGCCATCGGCCCCGGGGGCATCCGGCGCCGCGGCGTCCGTCACGAGGGCGTCACGGCCAGCGTCTGCTCCTGCAGGCAGCGGCACGGCGCCGGTGGAGGCATCGCCGCCCGAGCAGCCCGCGAGCAGCCAAAGCAGCACCGCTCGCCCGAGGCGCGGACAGGAGTCGAGACACGAGGTCAGCGTTTCGCGCCTTGCGCGATCCATTGCTCGATCATACGAATCTTGTGCTCGCAGAGCATGCCGTTCGGAGGCGGCGGCATGGCGGTGGCAGGGATGCCTGTGCTGCCCCGGGCGGCGATGTCCATTCCGCTCAGTTTGTTGAGCAGGTAGCTCTTGCCAGGATCACCGGGCTCGATGATTGCGACGGCCGGCCGCTGGCGAGAGGGCTGCCGAACGGCGGTGTCGAATACGTCCGACACCGTCGCCATCCTCAACCCCTCTTTCGCCGAGCCGCCGGCGTGGCAGGAGGTACTGAGCCCGCAGCTCGTCTTGAAGATGCTCTTGTGCAGCGACTGGATGTCCGGAGTGATCGGATCGATGCAGCGCTTTCCGCAGCGTGTCTGGCCTGCACCACAAGCGCCGGCGTCGCTTCCGGGCTCGCCTGGCGGGGCGTCGCTTGCAGCGTCGGAGCCACGCCCGCCCGCGCCCCCTCCGGCATCCAATCCAGGCTCCGAGCCGGCGTCGGCTGGAACCTGAGCTTGTTCCGAGTCGCAGCCGGCCACGACCAGCAATCCCAGTCCCAGGGCAAGCAGCGCCGCAGCCTCCGGCGCCGGCCGACTCACTTGCAGGTGGCTCCAAGCAATCCGCTGGTTTCGGTCCCGCAAGGCCCCGAGCTGAGGCAATCGATGGTGCAGGTGCCGATGGCCTGCGGCAGGCACTCGGCGAAGCACTCCTTGACGCAGCTCTCGGCCACGGCCTGCACCTGCTCCCCGAGGCAGCGCAGGCTGCGCACGTTGCGGCAGCTTGTGTTGGTCTGGACGAAATCCACGCTGCCCAGGCAAGCGCTGCAAGCCATCGCATCCGGCACATCGCAGACCTCGGCACAGCCCCCGGCCGCCTGCGGCAATCCGCGACAGACCTGGTCGAGGGCCTGTTGGCGGGTAGCCTGCCGGCAGCGTGCTTCAGCCTCGTGCAAGCTTTCAGCTGAGGTGGCGCAGGTACCGTCGGAGCCATCGCTGCCGAACTTCTCGGCGCAGCCGCCCTCCGCCACTGCCGTGATCGCACACAAGGTCTGGTACTCGCTGGCGGCCGCAGTGCACTGCCGTTGGCAGGTGTCCAGGTTGTCGCCGGCGCAATCCAAATAGGCTCGGCTGAACTGCCCGACGGCCTCGCAGCTCTGGGTGAAACAGGCTTGGGTCGCGTAGCGGTCCTCGGGCGACCTGCAGCGCTTGGAGCCACAGGTTTCGAAGTCGAGCGGACCGTTCCACAGGCACTCCAGGAAACCGGCTCCCGACAGCGCCCCGTCTCCGATGTTGTAGCCCGCATTGACGATGCCCTCGTCCCGTTCCATGGCGCAATTCGAGAGCGCATCGTTTTTGGGCCAGTACAAGCCGATGAACATGCACATCTCATCGCTCGTATCGAGCCCCTGCGCAACGTCACGTTGCTCTGGGTTTTCGTACTGACACTCGTAGTCTATCCACTGTCCCGTCTTCAGCTCCAGCGGCGTTTCGAACACCCTCGGCTCCGGCGCCTCCCACTCCGTGGTCTCGTAGAGCATCTGAATCGTCGAGCTGCTGGGGTCGTAGGGGCTCGCATCGAGCCAACGGGCGCTGTAGCCCACGCCCCGGGCGTGCATGTGCGAGACCGCGCTCCCAAGCTGAATGTCCTGCGTCATGGGACATGCCATCCGGGCCCGAGCCATCCCTTGTGCCGGAACGCTAATGAAGGGATTATAGAAGAACAGCACCCCAGCCTCCTGCTGAACTTCGGCCCTGGGAATGCCCTTGAGCCCGATCTTCATGCAGGCGCTCAGGTCCTCGTCCGTTGCGTTCAGCAGATGGTAGTTCATGACCACGAGGGAGTTCGCTGGGATCCTCAAGGCCACGCCTTCGGGGATTTGCCCGTCGGCCGTGAGGTTGCCCGTACCTTGGCTGCCCGAGAGCACCGAGGTCACGTCGAATCGGGAATTCGGCGCATCCTCGCAGGGGACGACCTTGCCCAGCTCGACCGGCTCCCCCTTCAGGTCCTTGGCGGGCACCTCCGTGTAGCCGGTGAGAAACAGCAAGCCATGGTGCGAGCCCTTGTTCATGATCACCTCGGACTCGCTCATGAACAGATCCTCTGGCCCCGTCCGATGGAGGGAACACACCTCGCGTTCCTCGCCAGAAGCGATGAATTGTCCGATCTCGAAGACCTCATCCCACTCCTGGGCGCTTAGCGTGAGGCCGCGACAGCCGCCGAGGACGTTGTCGATCACACCTGCTATCTGTGCCTCGCTCGGTGCCGGCCCCGGATCGCCCGCAGGACCCGCAGGACCCGCTTCACCCGGCGCCCCCGGCTCGCCGGCAGGACCCGCATCACCGGCGCAGCCGATCAACAACACAAACAACAACGCAAACAACAAGGCCTTGGTCTCAACCACCAGAGGGGTGTTCCCTATCTCACGCATTAGCCGCTCCTCCTGATTATCGTCCGTTGACCAACATGCACCGCTCGGGCGCTCGCTTGCCCCAGCTCCTGCGCGTTCCGTTGCCTGGCACGTGCTGCAACCGGTACTGGCCTCCCTCTGCCACGATGGAAGCCCAACCTAGCCGGCCGGCAAGCCGATTTCAAGCCGCCTGGTACCAACCCGTTCAGCGCTCTGGTCGTTGTACCTCTAGTGGCCGAGGCGGGCGTTGGCAGCGTCCACGGTGTTGCTGAGCAGCATCGCAATGGTCATGGGTCCGACCCCACCTGGAACCGGCGTGATCCAGCTGGCTCGCTCCCTTGCAGCCTCGAAATCCACGTCTCCTCGGAGTCGGCCTTCCGCGTCTCTGTTAATTCCCACGTCGATCACGACGGCCCCCGGCTTGATCCAGGCACCCCGCACCAGTCCCGCTCGACCGGCAGCGGCTACCACGATGTCGCCCTGTTGCACCACGTCAGCGAGCGACTTGGTTCGGGAATGCGCAACCGTGACCGTTGCGTTGCGCTGCAGCAGCAAGTGCGCCAACGGTTTGCCCACGAGCTTGCTACGACCCACGATAACGGCGTGCTTCCCCTGTGGATCACAGCCTGCCTCCGCCAGCAGCCGCATGCACCCGAGCGGCGTACAGGGTCTCAAACCAGGCTGGTCGCACACCAGTCGAGCCACGCTTTCGTTCGTCAGCCCGTCTACGTCCTTCCCAGCGCGAATCTGGCTGAGCATGGCATCGGGATCGAGCTGCCCTGGCAGCGGCATCTGAAGCAGGATGCCGTCCACCAGCGGATCGGCATCCAAACGGGTAAGCAGCTCGCCGAGCCGCCCGGCCGTGGTGTCCGCGGGGAGGTGGTGAACGTTGCTTCGAATCCCGACCTTGCCGCTCGCGCGCTCCTTGTTTCGGACGTACACCTGCGAAGCGGCGTCGTCACCCACCAGCACGACTTCGAGCCCAGGGGGGCGTCCGTGGCGTGCCGCAAAAGCATCGGCCCGTCCACGGACCTGCTCGCGAACCGCCGCAGCAACAGACTTGCCATCGATAAGCTGCCCAGGCATTTTCGCCCGATCCCTGGTTCCTGGTTCCTGGTCTAGCGTGCTCCCGGACACTAACAGCCGCGCTCGCGGCACGCTACCCGGAGCCCTCTACCACACGTAGCTTTTTCAGGTTGGTGCTCGTCGAGACAACCGGTGCCACAGCGGCAGCACGCACAGAAGCAAGCCAACACTGACCAGCTGCGACGTGGACCATCCCGCAATCGATCCGCGATCGTCGGCGCGCAGAAACTCCAGCGCAAAGCGGAGTGCGGCGTAGAGCCCGACCGACAGGCAAAACACCTCTCCGTCAAAACGCTTCCTGGGATGACCCCACAGGCCCAGGTAGATGGCGATCAGCAGGCTGCCCAAAGCCTCGTAGAGCTGGCTGGGATGTACCGGCAGCGACGCAAGCGCCTTACTCTCGAGGAGCTGCAATTCGAACTGCTTGCGGCTCGCGGCAGACCCTGGTGGAAAGGACAGGCCAATGGCCGAGTCCGTGGTCACGCCAAAACAGCAGCCCGCAAAGAAGCAGCCCAGCCTGCCAAAGAAGATACCAAGCGGCGTAACCAGGCCGGCAAGATCCACGACGCGCCACAGCGGCAGCCCCTCTCGAACAACGAACCACGAGCCGGCCGCTACAGCCCCGGCCAGCCCGCCATAGTAGGTCAGTCCACCGTTCCAGAACTTCGCCCAAGCGAAACAGTCGCGGCCCGGAGGATGGCATGTGTGCGCGCCCCCGTTCCATCGCCCGCCCAGCTGGTCGCACTCCAGCTGCGTGGCGACCGTGCGCCAAACCACCTGGGTGGGGTCCGTGCACAAGTGGACGTAGTCCCAGAAATAGCCGTCCGCCAGGACGTGCAAGATACGCGCGCCAGCGACCCCAGCCACAAGGCAAATAAGGGCGAGATCGATCAACAGATCCTGATCGATATCCAGCCTTCGAGCGCAGCGCACAGCCAGGAACACTGCCGCTGCGAACCCCGCCACGAGCATGACGAAGTACGCGGGAATCGGTTCCCCGAGCAGATGGCCGAACGTAGGGTGCACTAGTCCAGTTCTAGTACTAGAACACGGACACCAGTGCTGCACTGACAGCGATTTCGTCCTTGAAATCGCTGAAATCGTAGAACTCTCCCTGCAGCTTCAGTCGGAGCGTGTGGTCGAAGACCACGTTCACCGCGGGCGTGTAGCGCAACACCAGCGAGTCCTTGCGCAGCGGGCTGGTGGCAAGCACGTTGCCAAGGCGCCGGATTCCGTCGAAACGAGCCACGAGCTCCAGTCGGGGAGTCACCTCCATGTTGGCCTGGGCATAAAACCCATCCTTGAGGAAGTAGCTCGACCAGAAGTCCCCCCCGTTCTTCTTGACCGGAAGATAGGCGAAACGGTTGAACGGATCGGTACCAACTCGGACCTCGGTGCGCCTGCGCAGGTACTCCGCTCGAAGATCGACTTTGCCCAGCCGCGCGTAGAAATCCGCTCCGGCAAGTGTGTATCCGAGACGATTGTCCGGATCGTAGGTTCCATGCATGGCCGAGCCGCCCAGTGTAACCGTGGCGGCGGATCCAAGATCCAACGTCAGCGCGAGGCGCCCACCAAGGGCTGGCCTCGAGTTGTTGTCGACGTAGTAGAACGAACCCGAACGCGACTGGATATAGTCGAGTCCGGAACCGTCCCTGCTCCCTTTGAAGCCGCTGACAACGTACATGGCATAGTCCACCTGCAGCGACTCACCAAACCAGTGCGTTCCATTGACCTCGACTCCGTTGTCGACATACGGCGAGGGCATCACGCTCATGTTGTACTCACGCAAGCGCAGCATCCGCCCCATGTCGTACGGCAGGGGCTTATTGATCGTGCGATGGTTCGCTGGGTCGTGGCGCAGGGGGAAATCACCAAAGGCAGGGTTGAAACGGCCCACACGAAAGTTGATCTCGTCGGCCGCCCAAAAATCCATGAACGCCATGTCGAATTCGACACCGTGACACCCGTAGCAGAGCTTGACCTGCGCTGACACACGCTCCGTGAAGTCCACGGCCAATTTGATCGTCACCTCCGTGATGAAACCGTCGAAAGTCTGTTTACGAGCATTCGAGTTGGTGGGAACAAACACGTAACTCCCCTGGGCCGAGCCGGCGAGGTTACGGTCCTGGCTGCTTGCTCCGGGTGGTTGCAGGCTCCCGGCGACGAACGCGGTGGCCAAGCCCGCGCCGATCAGCAGAAGCGGCTTGATACGGTCTCGTTGGCCTGGTGACATGCTAGCCTTCCTCTAGGGCTGCTGGGATGGATCGAGGGGTTGGTGAGGCGGTTGAGCTTGTTGCCGCGGGTTCGGTGCGTGCTGCTCGGAAGGGGCTTGCTCGGACGGCTGCGCGGCGGCAGGCACCGGCCGGACCCCCGGGTTCGGGGCGATGAGGTCCGCCCCCGTCGGCTCCGAAGACGCCTGCGGCTCATCCTGAAGGGGTTTCAGCCCCTTGATCTCCAGGGTGTAGTAGTGCAGGAACGTGAGGATCACCTTGGCTTCGCGCGGGTTGATGCCACTACCGGGTTGACGCATCATGCGATGGACGTACCTGTTCCAGTGCTCGACTCGCCGAACGTAAGCGTTCAGTGGACGCGCGATAGTGTGACAGCGGCTGCAGTGGGAAGCGAAAACGTGGTACGCCGTCCGGACCTCGGATGGCAGTTTCTCCAGGTCGATCCTCGAGTCGACGCCTCCCGTGCGCTGCATTCCGCCACAGCCGGCGGCAAGTGTCGCGGCCAACGCGACACTTGCAAGGCGTCGGGTCAGGAGAGGCGCCGGTCGATCAGTTCTCAAGGGCTCCCTCAGCGATCCAGTCCTTGATGAGCTGGATTTCGCTATCCGAGAGAAAGGGGGGGCCCGTGCGAGGCATTCTGGTTCCGAACGGTGGCGATTCACCGACCTTCTGCACGAGCAGGCTCTCGCAGGGCTTTCCGGGAGCCACGATCGGAATCGCCGCGCCTGTCCCGCCCGCCATCAGCGTACTGAACGTTGACAGATCCAATCCGGTCGACATGAGCCCTACCGGGTTAGGGGAAGTCGGCAGATGACAGCCGCACCCCGGCGCTGGCGGCGGCCGCAGAAAGAGCGGGAGGATCTGATTCGAGAACGACACATCCCGGTCGGGATCGCTGTCACCGATTGGACTGCATCGATATGGGCTGACAGCTCCCACTTCGGGCTCGGCGAGGTGTTCCGCCAGACACCCACCGGACACCACGCAGCAGAGGCATGCCAACCACGCGGTCGTTCTCACTCCAGTCCCGCTTCCCATTGGATCGCGTTATTCACGTAGTTGTCGGTGACTTCGTGCCTAACTATCGCTGCGCTGCCTCGCTGCGTGTAAACGAGCTCACCGCCTGGTGCCCTATTGAACATCTCTGCTTCTGACATGAAACACTGCGCTGAGTCAATCAAGGTCACGCGCACCTCACGCCAGAGCGGACTGTACTCCGGCACCTTGCAACCTCCCATCTGCGGCGGCAATCGCCGGGGAAACTGAAACACACGCGGACACGACGGCCCGCCTGTCTCACGTTCGAACATGTACACGAGCCCAGTCGCAACGAGCCCTGCGGTGTCGAGCTTGTACACACCCGAAGGCGGCCCCATCGGGTTGCACGGATCCGGATCCATGCGCCCGAGGTGGTAGTAATAGACCTTGTGGCCTTTGTAGAATCCCCCGTGGGGCGGCACCGGGGGCGCGCCCAAGCCCACATCGAGCCGGGCAAGCGGCGATACAACCGGGCAGTTTGCCCACATCCCCATGTCCATCGGCTCGGCAGCCATGCCAACCTGCACCGCATGACTGATGGCCTGGAAACTCGCCAGGATAGGTCGGCCACGGAATTCGTAGTCGGCTTCGTTAATGCACACAGCCGACATCGACCAGAACGGGCTGTACGACGAGTCGCCCGGAACCACATCGATCAGGTTGGGGTGCGTCATGAACACAGGAGCTGCCGGGTTTTGATTGTCGATCGGCTCGCGCAGCGGCAGCTGCCCTTCATCGCCCATCAGAGGCTTGCCGTCCAATCCGCAGCGCCTAAAAAGCCACACCGGTACGGCAAAACGGGGCGCCACGCCGAAATCCCAAAACATGACCTCCTGGCCTCCCGCGTAGGCCTTCTGTCTGGGAATGTAGAGCGAGTCGATACCATCGAACTTGTCGATTTGTTGCATCAAACGTGGATTGGACGTGCACTCGGGAACAGGCACATCGAACGGTAGCCACTCGGGGCTATCGACGACGTCGTCCGAGGCGCGGGGACCCAGGCAGGCAAGTGTGCCGAAAGCGCTCGCAATCACCAGAATGCGGGCGGAAGGTGGAAGTTGCATGCTTGCTCTCCTTAGGGCCCGTTCAAGAATGGCTTTCCCGTTTCGCCGGCTCCGACCGCCCTTGGGCCCAGCCAAGCATAACTCGATCGGCCGCGGCCGTGCAGGGCGACGCGCTCGCGGCTCACGTCGATCAAGAAAAGCCCTCGAAAACAGCGCCGACACCGAGTTGTTGTCGAGTGGGCCCTTAGGGCCCGCAGAAGAATAACTCATCCATCTCACCGGTTCCGACCACCGCTGGCTAGGTTGCGCCTCCTCGAAATATCCCCAATACCCCTCGTCGTTGCGCCTTGCCAACGGCGCCCGGCCCTCGGCGATACAGACGAGCTATTCTTCCGTGGGCCCTTAGCGTGGCTTGCGGAACTGAACCACGAAGGCTGCCCTGGCTTCTCCCAGATCCGGCTTGCGCCGCGACACCACGCGAGCGATCACTCCCCGCACGCAGCGATCCAGACCCGGCAAGCCACCGCCGGAAGTCTCGACCGCGGAAGCGCGCCCGGTCGTGGTTATCCGAAACGCAACCCGCACCTCACCAAAGCCATCCTTCCCGACCCGCCGGGCCGCCGAAGTGTAGCAGCGATCGATATCGCCCTCAAGCCGCTGGACCGCCCGCCGGAGCACCGACGAGGGCAAGGGCCCTTGGACTTGCCACCGAGCTATTTGCGTCGTTGCATCAAGGACCGGAGGAGCTGCCGGGCGAGGCGCCGGGGGAGGCTGCGATGGTGCCGCGGCAGGCGGCATGGCTTGACCGGCTGGCGGAGGCTGCGGAGTCGCTCCGGACGGCGCCGCTGAGGGTGGCGGCGCTGGGACCGCTACCAGGGCTTGCGGTGACGTTTTCCGCGTGTCTTGTCTTTGCGTCGCAACGGCCGGGGACGCTTCCACCTTCTTGGCCTTCGCGGTTGGGCGGCGCGACGCGGTTCGAGCCGATCGCTTCTTCTTCTGCTTCTTGATTGCTGGGCGTTTTGGTGTCCAACCCCGCTTCGGCGGTTTGGCCTTGGGAGCCGGCCGGAAGGCAGGAGCCTCCTCGCCTTTCGTGCGCAGTGGCGCCGGGGGTATCGCAACCATATCCTCGAGCTCGTTGGGGGAGATCGGGGGAGCGATGCCATCCGGCGGAACGACGTCGTCCGGCGGAGCGATGGGGCGCTGTTCGACTGCAATCTCGCGCTCGACCGGAGGGGGGAACCTTTCGGGTACTTCGTTCATGGCAGCGGGAGTGGACGCTACGGCGACGACTTCGCCGGGGGCGACCAGAGCTGCGGAGCGCGTCTTCTTGACCAAGCCGTAAATGCCCACCCCGGCGGCCGACAAGAACATCGCGCCGGCGAGTAGCATGATCCGGCTGCCGGATCGGCTCTTGGCACTGGGCACGTCCAAGGGCCGCGAACCCCCCTTCTTTCGGCCATCTGGACGTGTATCCCTCTCGGAGCTCACCACACCCGACGCGTCGCCTTCGGTGTCCGAAGACCGAAGCGTGGGTAAGGGACCGCTGTGAGGAATGGGACCCAGCTGGAGACGGTCGGCCAGCTGCAGCAGGTCCCCGCGCATCTGACGTATCTCTTGATAGCGATCGTCGGGCTTCTTCTCCAGCGCCCTTAACACGATGGCATCAAAATGCGAGGACAGTTTGGGGTTGCACTGCGAGGGCGGGATCGGCGCCTCGTTGACCTGCTTGAGCACGGTCCCGACAGCGCTCTCCGAGGTAAACGGCACTCTCCCGGTGAGCAGCACGTACAGCAGGCAGCCGCAGGAGTACACGTCGCTGCGTTCGTCGAGCGGTTTGCCGCTGCACTGCTCCGGTGACATGAACTCCGGTGTGCCGGTGGCCATCTCCACGGTCTGGGCCATCACGCCCCCGGCCGCGCCGCGGGACTTGATCTTGGCGATGCCGAAGTCGAGGA
This sequence comes from Pseudomonadota bacterium, assembly GCA_022361155.1. Taxonomy (NCBI): domain Bacteria; kingdom Pseudomonadati; phylum Pseudomonadota; species Pseudomonadota bacterium. The sequence continues at coordinate 2,753 of JAKSBK010000307.1, read as the reverse complement.
TCTTCACGACTTCGAGTTGCTGGCCGTCGTCGCCCTCTTTGGAGACCACGACGACGTTCTCAGGCTTCAGATCGCGGTGGACGATCCCCTTGGCGTGCGCAGCCGCGACCGCCGACAGAATCTGCGCCATGAGGTAGGTGGCCCGGCTTTGCGTCAACCCCTGTTCCTCGATCAAGAGACGGAGATTCGTGCCCTCCAAGAACTCCATGACGATATAGAGGGTGCCGTCTTGCTCCTGGCCGAAGTCGATTATCTCTACAACGTTCGGATGATGAATCAGGCTCGCCGCCTGTGCTTCGCGGTGAAAACGAGCCACCATCCGAGCTTCGTTCTGGTACGAGCCGTGCAGTATCTTGACGGCCACGGTGCGCCCCAAACCTGTGTGGGTCGCACGATAGACCTTGCCCATCGATCCCGTGCCGAGCACTTCACCCAGCTCGTACTTTGCGGCGATGACCCGACCGGTCAGCGGATCGCCGCCCGATGCTGCAGCTCTGGTCCCACTCATGGTCCCTGCCCTCCACCTCTCAGTCGCCCCGAACGCGTGCTCCCAAGCGCCATGCGACACCAACGCGCTGCGAGCATCACCTGTACGCCCTCGCAGCTCGCGTGCAGGCCATACCCGGACCCTTGTCGAGCACCGTGCACCGGTAGATCAGTATAGCCATCCCTGTCCCCACGAACCACAACCCGACATGGGCCGCCCCCCAGCCGCGGATCGTTCAACTCCGCACACAGCGCTGCGATCTGGCTCGCCAGGCTCCATGTTGCGTGTTGTATGTGTAGCATACTCTCTCACACCAGCCCTACGCCAGTCAATTGTACACCCAATCAGAGAAACTGGTCTAACCTCATTCGGCCTCGTGCAACGTCGTTCTAACATAAGCGAGCAGGGTCGGCGGGGCCCCGCACCTTCTCCAGGGCCCGCGGCAACGCTTGAGCGACTTCCCTGGCCAACATGCCTCGGTCGGAAACCGCCGCAAGCTCGGCAGCCCGCGCGTGCAGCACCGCTGCCGCGGAGGCGGCCTCCAAGGCTGGCAAGCCGGCCAATAGGGTTGCCACTACCCCGGACAGCACGTCACCGCTTCCCGCAGTGGCAAGGGCGGGCGTGCCCCGGCGACAGACACGCAGCCGTCCGCCGGGATCCGCCACCACCGTGCCCGCGCCTTTCAGGATCACGACAGCCCCCGACTCCGTTGCGATCCGGACAGCGGCTGCATAGCGATCGGCTTGGATCTGGCCGCTCGTGACGCCCAGCAGCCGAGCAGCCTCTCCGGGGTGCGGTGTGAGAACCCGAGGCGCCGGCGCACGCTTCAGAACCGGCAGCTCGCCGCTCAGCAGGGTCAAGGCGTCGGCGTCGAGCACGGTCGGCACGGGCGCCTGCTCGGCAAGCGCAAACACGAGCGAACGCGCCTCCTTTTCCAGGCCAAGGCCCGGTCCAACCACCACGGCGCTCTTGTCCGACGCCTCGCGCAGAGCGACCGGTACAGCTACCTCGAGTGAGTCGGAAAGCTCGATGGTCATGAGCTCGACCACCTTGCCGTCCAGGGAGCGCCGCGCAGCAGGCCGACAGGCAAGCGTCACCAGGCCCGCCCCTGAGCGCAGAGCACCCATGCCCGCAAGCATCGCCGCACCGGTGCGGCCCGGCGATCCAGCCACGACCAGGACATGACCCGCGCTGCCCTTATGGACATCGGGTTCACGCCTTGCCAGCCAGGCGCCCACGTCCGCAGGCTCCACAATCCGGGCCAACACTTCATCGGAAGCCGGCACACCGATAGGGATGCGGACGATCTTGCCGGCCAGCTCGGCTCCAGGGTATTGGTGCAGGCCTCGCTTGTGGGCTGCAAACGTTGTTGTCAACTGCGCTCGCACGGCCCTGCCGAGCACGCGCCCCGTGTCCGCGTCGACCCCGCTCGGAAGGTCCAGGGCCATCCGCGCGGCCCGACAGGAGTTGATACGCTCGATCGCTTCAGCGAAGTGCCCGGTCACGGGTCGATCGAGGCCCGTGCCGAACAGCCCTTCGACCACCAACGTCGCATCCGCCAGAGCGTCGCCCAGTGCTGAAAGCCCCGAGCCGGAACCGACCTCCGTCAGCGGAATCCCCAGATTGGCGAGCGCGTCCAGGTTGACCCGTGCGTCGCCGCGTACCGTCGATGCCTCCCCCAGCAACACGCACCGCGGACGATGACCTCGGACGCGTAGCTGCCGGGCCACCACCCACGCGTCGCCTCCGTTCTGACCGGTTCCGCCCACGATCACGATCCGCGCGAGCGAACGAGAGAAGTGCTCGAGCAGCGCGAGCGTGGCTCCCAAGCCGGCGTTCTCCATCAGAGCCAGGCTTGGAACGCCGAGTCGGTCCACGGCATCCCGGTCCAGGGCGCGCACCTCATCCCGGGTCCACAGGCCGATCATGCGCGCGCCTGCAAGCGTGCCGTTCGGCGCGCGCAAGTGAAGCACAGCGGCGGCGGTCCAACCAAAGCTAGTGTCCTGCATCCCAGATTTCGCACATGATTCATCGGCCCTTGACGCCGCTCGAGCCAGCGACCGTCCTGTTGACTATCTCCTTGAAATAGCGCCGCACTGCATCGAATGGAATCGCAGCCGGCGTCGATTCGCCGGCGCGAGCGACGCCAATCGCTCGCAGACTTGTGTACGAAACCAGGGATCCAGGACACTGGCATCGAGGGACAGTGTAACGCGGCTCGCGTTGCGGAGCCTCCTTAGGGCCCACGGAAGAACAACTCATCCAT
>JAKSBK010000306.1 GCA_022361155.1 Pseudomonadota bacterium | reverse complement strand
GTGATGAGCTGCGTGCTGATTTGCTGCAGCGCCGCAGCGAGCTCGATCGCGTTGCTCGCCTGGTAGTAGCCATGCAGGGGATCGCCCGGATTGTTGGTGCCGCCGGCGAGTGCGAAGCGGTCGAGTGCAATGGGGTCGACGAGGTAATCGTTGGCACCAAAGCCCACGACGAACGTGCGGATTCTCTGGGCGCCCAACTGTAGGATCTCAGCCACGACGCTGTCGGCGTTGTCGTTGTCGCAGTTGTTGCTGGGCGTACCGTCGGTCACAAGCAGCACGGCCTTGTCGCGCAGGCCGTCGTGCGGGTCGGCCGGATCGATGAGCCATTGATGCAGGCGCACGCCTCGTATGGCTTTGCTCATCGGGGTGGCGCCGAACGGAAACTCTTCCGATGAGTAGCTCGTTTGCAGCGCAGGGACGGTATGGTCACCCACGCGCAGCCGGAGCTGGGGCTCGTTGCAGGACTCCATCGTCCACAGGCCTCGCCTGGCGGGATCTCCGCCAGCGTTCTGGTACATCTGGTCGCACGTCGTACTATCGATGGGCACGCCTGGGCCGGACAGCATGGCCGGATTCGGCGGGGTGTTGCCGGGAAACACGGCCAAGCCAAAGCGAGCTTCGGTGGCCAGCTGCTGCGAGACCATGTCGAGAGCTTGGGCTGCCTGGCGCCAGTTGGTTGTCACTGCTACCGGTCGGTAGTAGGGACACACGTTGAGGTTTTGCAGGTCCTGCTGCGTTGAGTTCGCCGGTAGCGCCATGCTGCCGGAGCGATCGAGCACCACGAAAATGTTGGGGCTCAAGCGTTGGAAGGTGACGCGGTTGTCGCCGCAGGTCTGGGGCGGCGGGTCGGGATCGCACACATCCCCCAGGCCGTCCATGTCCCAGTCCAGCTGTTTCGGGTTGGGGCGCGCGACGCAGTTGTCGCACGCGTCACCGCGGCCATCGGCATCGAGGTCGGCCTGGTTCGGATTCGGCACCAGGATGCAATTGTCCAAGGTATTGGGCACACCGTCGCCATCGGTGTCGGTGTCGACCACAGGGGGTCCCGGGGCAGGAAGTCCCGCGACTCCGCCAGCACCGGCCGGGACCGGTCCGCCGGTGCCCGCCGGGGCCGGGCCCGGGGCGCCCGCCGGCGCCAAGCCTCCGGCCAGCCCTGGCGCCCCCACGCCTGCCCCTCCCCCGCTGCCCGGACCCGGCGTCGACACCAGCGGCGGGCCCGAGTTGCCACGATTGCCCCAGGCCTCCGAGCCCTGGCAATGGATGAGGCTCAGGGCCAGCGCCGCCAAGGCGCAACGTGCTACCCAGCCTCGCCCATCCTCGCTCACCGCGCCTTCGCGGACCGGTTGCCGGAGCACCCTAGCAGCGACCAAGACCTTTGAAGTAGCATTCACAAGCTAGACCACACACACGTTCACAGTGTACGGCAGGCGTTGGTAGGGCACAAGCAACGCCCCGGGATGGCTCGGGGATGGCCCTCCGAACTCCTCCGAATCCAAAGCCAGCAACGACTGGGACACCAACAGCGACGCGCGGCGCCCCGAGCTTGCCCCCTCCGCCTTATGTACGAAATCAGGGACGCAGGACACCAGTGCCTCGCCACAGGAATCCTGGTTGGTTGGGGCCTGCAGTGGGGCTCGCTGGCAAGGCGGACCGACGAAGACTGCGGTTCATTTCGATGCGGTGCAGCGCATATTCGAGGAGGTCCCAACGCCGCCAGCGGGCGCCAGG
>JAKSBK010000305.1 GCA_022361155.1 Pseudomonadota bacterium | reverse complement strand
TGCGTGATACTCGACGACATGATCGATACTGCCGGCACCCTGACCAACGCAGCCCTGGGGCTGAAGGAACAAGGTGCCGACAAAGTATACGCGGCGGCGACACATGCTGTCCTGTCGGATCCCGCCATCGAGCGCATCGCAGAAGCGCCCCTGGAAGAAGTGGTCGTGAGCGATACGATACCCTTGACGAGAGAAGCCGAAGACAGCGGCCATTTCACCGTCCTGTCGGTGGCTGCCCTGCTAGGCGAAGCGATCAAGCGTATCCACCACAGCGACTCCGTAAGCTCGCTCTTTGTATGAGGTGGCCGCGTTGCGCCGGGGAAACAGCGATTGCGGGGAGGACTCCCAGGTGGGTGAGAGGTTGATTCAATGGAACCACTGATTCTGCGCGTTGCGCCACGGCAGGGAAGGGGCAAAGGCGTGTGCCGGCAGCTGCGGCAAAAGGGACGACTACCGGGCGTTTTCTACGGCTCCGGTGTGGCAGCGCAAGCACTGGAGTTGTCGCCTAAGGACTTGATGGAGGCGCTGAGCGGCGAACACCGCCAGAACACGCTGCTCAGGCTCGACATCGGGGGCCGCTTCGAGCTCGCCATGGTCAAGGAGCTGCAGCTGCATCCCGTGGATCGCCGGCCGCTTCATGTGGACTTCTACAGGGTGGACACGCAGTCCTCGGTCCGCGCGAGGGTGCCTTTCCGTACGACCGGCCGCGCCAAGGGGGTGGTGCGCGGTGGTGCGCTGACGGTAGTCTACCGTGACCTACCCATTCAAGCGCCGCCGCACAAGATCCCGGCCCACATAACCTTCGACGTCACGAATCTGGACCTCAACGGCATCGTGCAGGTCAAGGACCTGGAGCTCGCCAAGGATGTCGAGGTGTTGCTTCCCGGCGAACGCAACCTGGTCACCATCGGTGGCGAGCGAGCCAGCGGCGACGAGGAAGAGGCGGAGGCGTCCTCGAGCGAATCGTCCGAGACAAGCGCGAGCGCAACCAAGGCCAAACGGTAGTTCTGAAAGGTCGTAAGGCAACAGGAGCAGATAGAGTGCACTTGGTCGCGGGGTTAGGAAACCCGGGCCCTCGCTACCGCAAAAACCGGCATAACGTCGGCTTCATGGCGGTTGACGTTCTGGCCCGACGATTCTCCACAGGGAGCTTCAAGGCCAAGTGGAATGCGGAGTTCAGCCGCCAGCGCATGAGAGACCAGGATGTCGTGTTGCTCAAACCCATGACTTACATGAACCTGAGCGGAGAAGCGATTCAGCGCGCCCTGCATTTTTTTCGGGTACGTCTGGACCGCCTGATCGTCGTGCATGACGAGCTCGATCTCGAATTTGCAACGTTGCGCTTCAAGATCGGCGGTGGAAGCGCCGGCCACAAGGGGATCGACTCAGTCGTGCTGCATGCCGGAAGCCGTGACTTCCCGAGGCTGCGAATCGGCATCGGACGCCCGCGGGCAGGCTCGGCCGAGCAGCATGTTCTGACGGATTTCAACAGCGAAGAGCACGCGGCCCTGCCGAGCGTGCTCGCACAAGCCGCGGATGCCCTCGAGTGCGTTGTCTGCGAGGGCCCGCAAGCTGCAATGAATCGCTACAACACTCGTGCTAGGTTTGCTGAAAGCTGACACCCGAGAGGGAGCCTATGATAGCCAATGAAAGACGCACCAGAGCGCGTGAATACGAGACCATACTCATCCTGCGTTCGGACATCGAGCCCTCAAGCGCAGAAGAGGTCGTCTCCCGGACGACCGAAGTCATCAAGAGAATGGGCGGCACGCTGGTCAAGATCGACAACTGGGGAAGGCGGCGGCTCGCCTATCCCATCCGTGGCTCCAGCCGCGGTGTCTTCGTCTACTTGAAGTACGTCGGCTTCGAGGGCCTTGTCGCGGAGATGGAGCGCAACCTGGGACTGCTGGACTCCGTCGTCCGCTACCAAACGGCCCAGCTGCGCGCTCGGGTGGACTTGGACGAGCTGGAGGTGGATCCGGAGGACACCACGTTCGCAGGACTGGAACCGGCGGATGGCAGCGACGAGGAACCGGGTCTGGCTCAGCGACTCGGTCTGGAACAGCCGCCTCGACGCCGGGACGAGGGGCGTTCACCGCCCTCGGAGGACACGGACGTCGTGCAGGGGCCAAGTGAGGCAGCCCCGGCCGAGGAGGAGCTAACGGCTAGCCCCCAGACGGTGGCAGCCGGCGTGGAGGCGAGCGACCGTGCGAATAGCAGCTCGGGACCGACCCCCGGAGAGGTTACGGGCTAGAGCGATCGGAGCTCTGGATCGAGACAGGAGACTGGAGAAGATTCGAGGATGGCGAGAGAACACTACGATAACGACGACGACAGCGCCTACGGTCGATCCCGCGCTGACACCGATCCCATTACCCTCCGACGCAAAGGAGGAAAGCGCAAGGTGTGCAGGTATTGTGCGGAAACGGATCTCGAGATCGATTACAAGGATCCTCAACAGCTGAGGCTCTTCATCTCCGAGCGTGGCAAGATTGTCCCGAGGAGAATCAGCGGCAACTGCGCGCGCCATCAGCGGCGGCTGACGCTTGCGATCAAGCGTGCCCGCTCCATTGCCCTCATGCCTTATACGGTGCGGAGTTAGCCATGCCTTCGCACATGCGGATCATCTTGACCGCGAGGGTGGAGCATCTTGGGGCCGCCGGCGATCTGGTCCGAGTCAGACCGGGCTACGCCCGGAATTACCTTCTGCCACGTTCGCTAGCCGTACCGGCGACCCGAGGCCAGGTCGAGCGCGTGGAACACGAGCGTAGGGCCGCTCTGGCCCACGCGTCCAAGTTAAAACAGCAGGCGGACCGCCTGGCCGACAGCCTCAGGGAAGTCATTATCGAGGTGCTGAAACCCGCGGGCGAGGCAGAGCGCATGTACGGATCGGTCACCGCGAGGGAGATCGCCCAGGAGCTCAAGAACAGAGGGATTGACATCGATCGTCGCAAGCTCGTGTTGCCGGGAGCAATCAAGCAGCTCGGCGAGTACGAGGTGGGCGTCAAGCTCGCCCCAGACGTCGCCAGTAGCTTCAAGCTGGTAGTGTCCAGGCAGACCACGAGGGCGTAGCGGCACGTGCGAGAGCGCTCGATCGATGCCAGACTGGCGTGATACAGAGGTACGGCGCTTGGCAGCTTTGGCATGAGCACGTGTGACCACCCGCGATACAGCACCCCTGCGCAGGAGCGTCCCTGAGGGCAGGGTCCCCCCCAACGATCTCGATGCGGAGCGCGCTGTGCTTGGGGGTATTCTGCTCGAGAATCGGGCGCTCAACGTCGTAGTAGAGATCCTGGAGACGGACGATTTCTACAGCGAGGCCAATGGGCACATCTTCCGTGCCATGACCGAGCTGTTTGGTCGTGGCGAGCCCGTGGACAGCGTCACGTTGCGCGACAAATTGTCCGGCGCCGGAAAGCTGAACCAGATCGGCGGCAGCGAGTACCTGCTCTCGTTGACCAACACCATCCCAACGGTCAGCAATATCGAGGCCCATGCCCGGATCATTCGAGAGAAGGCCATGGTGCGCAGGCTCATCACGACCTGCCACGAGGTTGCGGCCCGCGGCTATGGAGACTACGGCGAAGTGACCGAGTTCTTGGATCTGGCTGAGCGTTCGATCTTCGACGTGGCCAAGGAGCGGCTCCGGCATCCGTACGAACGCATCAACGAAGTCATCAATCGAACTTTTGAAGAAATCACGGCGGCGGCCGAGCGCAAGGAGCGCATTACAGGCTTGCCCACGGGGTTCGAGCGCCTCGATCATATGACCGCCGGCATGCATGCGGGCGATCTCGTCATTGTTGCCGGGCGGCCCGGCATGGGAAAGACGGCGTTTGCGATGAACATCGCGCTCAACGCGTGCGGCGCTCGTAAGACCCCCGCGCTTGTCTTTTCCTTGGAGATGCCCAAGGAGCAGCTTGCGCGCCGAATGCTCTGCAGCGAAGCACGGGTGGACGCGTCACATCTGCGGACCGGCCAGCTGGCCCGTGAGGATTGGCCGAGGCTAATCAACACAGCCGGATTGCTCAGCGACATGCCAGTGTGGATCGACGACACGCCCGGACTCACGCTCATGGAGCTGCGGGCAAAGGCCAGACGCCTGCGGTCCGAAAGCGGCCTCGGACTCATTGTAGTCGACTACCTGCAATTGATGCGTTCGGGCACGCGCAATGAGAGCCGGGAACAGGAAATCAGCGAGATCAGTCGCTCCCTCAAGGGGCTTGCCAAGGAGATGGAGGTGCCGGTCGTCGCGCTTTCGCAGCTCAATCGCGGAGTCGAAACGCGAGGTGTGAAGGACCGTCGGCCCCAGCTGTCGGACCTGCGGGAATCGGGTGCCATCGAGCAGGACGCCGATACGATTCTATTCATCTATAGGGACGAAGTGTACAATCGCGACACGCCCGATCACGGCATCGCGGAAGTGATCATCGGCAAGCAGCGGCACGGTCCCACAGGCACGACGCGATCACGTTTCTTCAGCCAATACACTCGCTTCGAAAACCTCGACGAGGACCACGACGAAACCGAAATGATGTGAGCCCTAAGGCGTCGGGTCAAAATAACATCGCCACTTCGATTTCGATCCATCCCGTCCAGCGGTGTTGCGCCGCCTTCGAATACAGGGAGTATTCGCGCGACAGCGCGCCTTGCTGGCCGGGCGCCTCA
>JAKSBK010000304.1 GCA_022361155.1 Pseudomonadota bacterium | reverse complement strand
GGTCTGCGCGAAGCCCCCGTAGACCAGGCTGGAGACGATGGCCAGAATGGTCAGGGCGACCATGACCTCGATCAGCGTCATGCCCGACGCGGACCCTGCGGTCTGCCGTGTGTTGCTCATTGGGAGGGAGCTCCAGGCACGCTCGAGCCCGCCGGCTGCATTGGAAAGGGCGGCTGCGTCGCAACGAGAAACTGAACTACATCGAGCGAGTGCGGCTGCTTTCCCTCCTTCCACTCGACGCTCACCGTGGCGCGCCGGATCTGTTCCTCGAAGGCCGGACGCAGTATCGGGTACGTGTACTGCATCGCCAGCTCGGCGATCATGTCATGGGAGCCGCCACCGAGTACGCCCATGACCGTTGCGGCCCCGGTGGGATCGAGCGGATTGAGGCTTCTCACCGCGGACAGCGGACTCTCTTCTTCTTGCTCAGCCTCCGTGCCCAGCGTTTCCGGCAGCTTCACGCGCAGGATACTCCACTTGCACGCGAAGCCGTCGAGCTCGGCGTCCTCGCAACAGCCATCTCGACCGCTGTCGAATTCCGCCGGCATGCCTTCCTTCAGGACCTGTTCTTCGATTTCGGCCATCTTGCAGCGTGCAAGCAGGCTGGCAAGACCCATGGTTCGCGCCCGGTGCGCTACTTTGATGGCGCCGGCCTCGCTCGAGAAGATCGCGCTCAGAGCCACCGCGAGGATCGCGACGGCCACGATCACCTCCAGCAGGGAAAAGCCGGGGCTGCCGAGTTGCCGGCCGGAGCGCCTTGAGCGGCACCTCGTCATCGCTGCTCGACCTCGGAGGCGGCGCCGGTGCCCAGGAGCTCTTCGACTTCGTACGCCTGTGTGCGCACCTTGGCGCGACCGGTAAGGGGGTGGATTTCCACCGAGTAGACCGTATCGGATTCGTCCCGCAGTTGAATGATCGCGTGCTCGGTCAGCCCCTGCGGAAAGAAGTGCACGGCGCCGTTTCCTTCGGACAAGGGCTCTTTCTCGTGCCCGACCTGCAGGCGCGTGATGCGCACGCCCTGTGCGAGCTTCACGTCGCGGTAACGCTTGAGGGTTTGGCCCGCCTGGTTGGTGAGAGGGCCGAAAGGCGAGGCCCCGAAGCTCGGCTTGTAGGTTTCCTCGAGCCTGGCCTTGGCGGCTTCCCAGGGGTCGATGGCCACCCGAGCCAGACCGGTATCCTCGGGCTCACCCGCTTCCCTGCGAGGATCGTCCGTGCGGGCCAAGGCGACCCTTCCATGCGCCTGCTGGATCGAGAAGCTGTCGCCGGGCAGCGCGAACGCGATACGCAGCGTCTTGCCGTGGACGATTGCGCGGCTGTACGCGAAGCGAGCGGCTGCGACCATCCGGGTGCAAGAGGAACGCAGGCGCGAGCGAGTGAGCGCGCCGAATCCGAAGCTCAAGCCGCCTGCAGCGAGCGCGATGATCACGATCACGATCATCACCTCGATCAGGGTCATTCCCAAGCTGCCTCGCCGTGCGTCTGCCATCACTTCGATGCCATCCTGCGCAAAAGGGTACTAGGTTCCGATATCGTCCTCCGTGCCCATTTCACCATCCGGTCCCGCGGAGCTCACTGCCGGCCCATCGGCGTCGCACTCGATACTGAATTCGTTGTCCCATTCGTCGACCAGCGTCGTGCCTCTCTTCAAGATCTGGTCGTCGATCAGATCTTGGACGGAGGGGCAGCCGCCGTTCTCCGCGATCCACATGGTCGCCGCGCTCGCAATGGCTGCCGCGTCGGTCTTGGTCTTGTTGACCTTGGCCTTTTCGAGGCGCGGCAGCACAGCGACGCCGACGCCACCGGCGATCATGGCCATGATGATGACGACGATCATGATCTCGATCAGTGTCATGCCCTCCCGCCGGCGTCGCGGGCGCCGGATCCGCGGGCGTGCTCGCGCGCACGAGCGCTGATTGACGCGACGCCTTACCTGGGAATCAGATTGCATAAGCACCTCCTTGGGCCTCTTTGCCTCTTTGCCTCTTTGCCTCTTGCCTCGCTGGCCTCGTTGACCTCAGTAGATGTTGTCATCCACCAGCAGCGAACCGCTCGGACCTGCGGACACGACCTCTGCACCTTCATGCTGGCGGCGGCCCGGGCAGCGAACGAAAAGCGGCGTACCCCAGCCGTCGGCAGGGAGCTCGCTCAGATAGCGAGCGCTGGGAACCGGCGGATGCAGCAACTCGAGCGTGGACGCCGGGCAGCGGTCGACTTGCGCGCGGAATATCGAGACAGCGCGCTGCACTTCCGCGATCGCGGCATGGGTGACGCGGATTCGCTGCCGCTGTCGGGCCTTTGCCCAGGTTGCCCACAAGGCGCTCAGGCACAGCGCCCCAAGCAGCCAGATCCGCCAGCGACTGCGTGCCAAGAAGCTTCGAAGCTGGCTGTCCCGCGTCTCCCAAGGCAACAGGACCCCTCGGCGTCGCTTGTGGTATCTGACCATGCGCCCTTATCCCACGAACTCGTTGATCTGCAGCAAGGGCATCAGAATGGAAAAGGCGATCGCCGCCGATATGCCCCCCATCACCACGATCATGATCGGTTCGAGCAGCGCCGTGAGCGCCGCGATCCGCGTCTCGACCTGCGCTTCGTAAGCCGCCGCTACATGTTCCAGCATCTTTTCGAGCTGCCCGCTTCGCTCACCGATCGCGATCATGTGGGTGACGATCGGTGGGAACTTGCCGCTGCGTTTGAGGGGTGCCGAGATACTCTCGCCTTCGCGTATGGAGCTGCGGGCCTCCTCGATCACGTGCATCAGCTCCCGATTTCCAAGGACGTTGCGCGTGATCTCCATGGCGGTCAGCACGGGAACGCCGCTGCCCAGCAGGGTGGCCAGAGTCTTGGCGAAGCGTGTGATGGCTACCATCACCACGAGGCTGCCGAAGATGGGAAGCCTCAGCATCCAGCCGTCCCATCTGGCGCGTCCCTTTTCGCTCGCTTTCCAGCGCCGCAACGTCCACACGCCCGCGAGCACCAGCGCGAGCAAGAGCCACCAGAAGCTCGCCAGCGTCTCGCTGGTCCAGATCAGCAGCCGCGTGTACCAGGGCAGCACTTGCTCGAAGGCCTCGAAGATCGAAGTGACCTTCGGCACGACGACCAGCATCAGGATCGAGATGATGACAACGCCCATGATCGCCATGAAGGCGGGGTAGGCCAGGGCGCTGCCCACCTTGCTCTTGAGCTTCGACTGTGCCTCCAGGAAATCGGCCAAACGCGCGAGCACGGCATCCAGGGTACCGGAGGCCTCACCCGCGGCGACCATGCTGACGTAGAGACTCTCGAAGATCTTCGGGTGTGCGGTCATGGCGTCCGCAAGACTGCTGCCTTCGTTGACCCGATCTCGGATCTGCGTGAGCGCAGCCTTGAGCATCGGTTGCTCGAGCTGTTCGATGACCGCCGTCAGAGCCTCCACGAGAGGCACCCCAGACTCCGACAGGGTGGCAAGCTGGCGGGTAGCGAGCGCAACTTCCAAGCTCGACACGCGCCTGAACATCCGGCGGAGGTCGATACTGCGCGCCGTTCTTTGCCGGGCCGCCGAATCCTCCTCGATGGCCGTGACCAGGATGCCCTGCTTGCGCAGGAGACCGCGAAGCGCCTTGGCATTGTCGGCATCCAGGACGCCCTTGGCAGCCTTGCCCCGGGCGTCGATTCCTTGCCAGGCGAACACAGCCATGGCTACTCCATGTCGCCTGCCTGGGTCGCGGCCAGGACTTCCTCGACGCTGGTGATCCCGGACAGCACCTGACGGGCGCCGTCCTCTCGCAGCGAGGTCATGCCGGCGCTGGCGGCGATACGGTGGATCTCTTTGGAATCGGCGTTGCCGACGATGGCGGCCCGTATGGGCTCGTCCATGACCAGCAGCTCGTAGATCCCGGTGCGCCCGCGGTAGCCCGTGCCGACGCACGCCTCGCAACCGCTGGGCCGATAGAACACGGGTCGCGGCTCGACGTCACTCGGGACCTCGGGCATGGCCGCATCCGCAGGCTCTGTCGGTATGGGCGCATAATGGGTCGGGTTGAGACCCAGAGAGCGCAGCTGCTCGTCGGTTGCGAACAACGGCTGCCTGCACGAGGTACACAGCCTGCGCACCAAGCGCTGCGCGAGTATTCCGAGCAGCGACGACGAGATCAGGAAAGGCTGGATCTCCATTTCGGCCAGGCGCGTCACGGCACCGGCGGCGTCGTTGGTGTGCAGCGTCGAGAGCACAAGGTGGCCGGTAAGCGATGCATGGATCGCGATCTCCGCGGTTTCGTGATCGCGAATCTCGCCCACCATGATGACATCGGGATCTTGACGCAGAAAGCTCCTTAGGCCCGACGCGAAGGTCAATCCGATCTTCGGCTGGACCTGCATCTGTCCCACACCCCTGAGCTCGTATTCGACCGGGTCCTCGACCGTCAGGATATTGAGCTCCGGTGAGTTTATCTTGTTCAGGCATGCGTACAGCGTGGTGGTCTTGCCCGCCCCGGTGGGACCGGTCACCAGGATGATCCCGTTGGGCCGTTTGATCAGGTCCTCCATGGTATGGAGTTTCTCACCGCTGAAGCCGAGGTCGGGCAGATCGAGCAACGCCTGCTCCTTGTCGAGCAAGCGCAGCACGACGCGCTCGCCGCGCGCAGTTGGCACGGTGGACACGCGGACGTCGACCAGCTTGCCCTTGATCTTCTTGGTGATGCGACCGTCCTGCGGCAGCCGCTTTTCCGCGATGTTCAGCCCGGCTTCGATCTTCACGCGGCTTACGATCGACGGCAAGAAGCCACGATGCGCCGTCTTGACCGGGTACAGCGTGCCGTCGATGCGGTAGCGCACCACGACCTCCCTTTCGGAGGGCTCGATGTGTATGTCCGAGGCACGATCGCGAACCGCCTGATAGAAGAGGTTGTTCACCCAGCGAATGACCGGTGCTTCATCGGTCATGTCGATCAGATCCTGCAGCTCGTCGACGGTGTCCGCCTCCTGCTTTTCCGCCAGCGCGTTCTCGTCCTTGCGCTCGTAGACGCGGTTGATCGCATCGTCGATCAGGTCACCCGCGGCTGCGAGGGGCTCGATCGGTTTACCCAACAGTGCGCGCAAGTCGTCGATAGGCGCTAGATCGAGCACATCCGCGATAGCCACCAGCACACGGCCGTCGCGTTCGCCGATGGGCAGCACCCGGTGCTGGCGCGCGAAGTTGATGGGAACCGCATCGACGAGCTCGGCAGGGATCTCGTCAGGCTGGATCTTGGTGGCGACCTGCATGCCGACCTCGGCAGCGAGTGCCCTGAGCATCGCCTCTTCCTCCACGCTCTGCGTAGCCACGAGCACGTCCTGCAGTCGAGCGCCCTTCTCGGCGGCGAGCTGAATCGCCTCTTGCAGGCGCTCCGGGCTCAGGGCTCCCCGCCTGACCAGAATCTCCCCGACATAGTGCGTCTGCATGCTCTCAGTCTTCTTCGTCGTCCGTTGGTCGCCGCGGGGCAGGCGCCGCGGGCCCGATTGCAGCCGGGGCGACAGTTTTCGCGCCGGGCGGTTCGGGGCCGCCCACGATCACGACGTCGCCGCTGCTGCCGCCGGTGGCTTCTCCCAACGCGGGCCTGGGCTTGTGCTCGGCGGGAGGTTTCGATTCCATATCCTTGAGCAGCTCGCGCTTCTCGTCGCTGGCTCGTATCGAAAGCAGCATTTCGCCGATCAGGCCGCGCGTTCTGGAATAGTCCACAGGGGGCTCGTAGTCGTGGTCGCTGAATACGAAGAAGCGATCCACGAACTCCTGACGTTCGCGCATCTTGCGCTCGTAGATGCTGCGCAGGTCCGTGGGCGCACGAATGATGTAGGGCGTCAGAAAAAGCAACAGATTGCGCTTTTCCGTCGTACGGTCAGTCGAGCGGAAGAGCGCGCCGATCAGCGGGATATCACCCAGGATCGGCACCTTGCTTTCGGATCGACGCACCGTGTCGCGCATCAGGCCGCCGATCACCACCGTTTGCTGGTCGCGCACGACGACCTCGGTTTTTGCCTGCGTCTTGCTGATCGAAACCACGCCCAGGTTACCGGTATTGCTCGGCGCGCCCGCCTCCGAGATTTCTTCTTGAATCTCCAAGCGGATCTCGTTGCTGTCGTTGACGTGCGGGGTTATGCGAATCGTGGTGCCTACGTCCTGGCGCGGTACGGTGCCAAAGCCTCCCAAGGCGCCGAGGCCACCGAGGGCGCCGAGGGCTCCGAGCCCTTGGGAAGCCTGGCCGGCCTGGGTGCCGGTTGCCCCAAGGCCGCCGAGCCCGCCTAGCGAGCCCAGTCCTCCGAGCCCGCCCAGGGCGCCGATCGTGGAAGTCTGCAGCGGGACGTTCTGGCCGATGCTGATCTCGGCCTCGACATTGTCGGTAGCGATCAAGTACGGCGTGGCCAGGATGTTTGCGTCACCGGACGAGGCCATGGCGGTCAGGGCGACACCAAAACCCGGCAGCGATATACCGAGCAGCTGGTTCGCTTCGTCGATGGGCTTGCCCTGCACCCCGACCGCCAGGCCGCTCAGGACCTCGGCCTTTGCGGCGTCCGCCACGGTGGCCAGCCCGTTGACCGACAGCGCTGCCAGGGAGCCTTCGCCGGTCAAGTTCGGCAGCCCGCCGTGGAACTTGAGCCCGAGCTCGCGCGAACGCTGTACATTGAGCTCCATGATAACGGCTTCGATGAAGACCTGCCTGCGCTTGATATCGAGCCGCTTGATGACCGACTGCAGCGCCGCGTAGTCGTGCAGGGACGCGCTGATGACGAGCGCGTTGCTTTCCTTGTGTGCCGTGATGGCGATATTGCCCTCGAATACGCCACCCTGGCTCGCGCCAGGTGGTTGGGGTGAGCGCCCGCGGCGCGTACTGCGCTGCGCGCGGCCGCCACCGACGAGCTGAGACAGCGTGGATGCGATCTCTTCGGAGTCGCTGTGTTGCAGGTAGTGGACGTGGATGCGCCCTTCGCCCTTGAGCGGCACGTCGAGATGACGCAGCATTTCGAGCACGCGCAGGTATGCGGCTTCGGTCGCCACCACGATCAGCGAGTTGGTGCGTTCGTCGGCCAGGATCTTGATCACCCGGGCTTCGCCCTTCTGAGAGCCGATGCTGGTTGCGGTCTGGCCGGGCCGCCGGGATACGCGGCCGCGCTGCGGCGTGCGCGTCTGGGGCGTTCGGCCCGTGGGCGCAGCCTTGGAATCCGCCGGCGGAAAGATCTCCTGCAAGCGTGTAGCGAGCTCGCTCGCATCGGCGTGATGGACAGGCTCGACCCAGATCTGCTCGCCGGTGCGCGGCAGGTCGATGGCGTCGAGCAGCGCCAGCATGCGCCGGACGTTGCTCCCCGTATCGGTGAGGATAAGCAGATTCGTGGGCGCGTACACGGTGACGTTGCCCGTCGCCGACTTGAATCGGTCGAGCAGCTGCAGCACGTCGTCGGCCGAAATGTGCTTGGGCCGCCTGAGGTGTGTCACGAACCGATCCCCCACGGGGACTGTGGAGCCCTCCCGATACAGCGCGATAGGTCGTTGTTCGATGCCCTTGGAATCGACGATCTTGAGGTAGCGGCCGGCCGGCGCGACGTTCATTCCGTTGAGCTCGAGGATCGAAAGGAACGCCTGGTACACCTCGGCGGCGCTCACTTTGGTTGGCGCGTACACACTGGCCTTTATCTGCCGCAGCTTGCTCGACAGAATAAAGCGGCGGCCGGTGATTTGTGACACGAGCCGTACGAGGTCCGTGAGGTCGGCGTCTTCCAGGTTGAAGGTTACCCGGGCGCGAGGCGGCGTCGGCTTGTAGTCCAAGCCGGTTCCAAACGCTTTCGGAGCTTCGGGTCTCGTAGCCTGCGCCGCGGCGGAGCCGCTTGCCGGCGGCGAGACCCTGGTGGTGGGCCGGCGCACGCTCGGCGGCTTCGGAAGCTGGGGCTGCGCTTCGACGCCCGCCGGACCGAGGCCGGCCATCAGGGCGGCAATGCAGAGCAAGCTGGCTAGCTGACAAAGCCTCACAGGATTTCCCATGTTCACTGGACTTGGTACTCCAGGTTCTTGGCCTGACCGCGACGCGTGATCGACACCGTCAAATTCGAGGCATTGCGCAAGCGTGCATAGGCCTCCAGCGCCGAATCCGGCGCCGTCATGTCATAGCCGTTGATCGTGCGCAACACGTCTCCGTTTTGAATCCCAAGTCGACCAAGCAGGCTGTTGCGGCGAATGCCATAGAGCTTGACGCCGACCACGCGCCCGTTCTGTTCGTGGGGAATGATACGGGCGGTGCGCATGAGCTCGGCCTGGTTTTGCAGGACGCGATCCACCAGCGTGCGTGCCACCGCATAGCGTGTTTCTCCCCGCTTGCTGATGCCCTCTTGAAGTTCCTGATCGCTGATCGCACCGCGCCTGCGTGCGCTGGTACGTGCGGGCTGCTTCGGCTGCGACGGCGGGCGGAGTTGAGGCCTGCCGACCGGGGGCCGGTAGCCCTGTTGCTTGGTGTCCTTGTCAAAGAGCTTGAGCGTGCACAGGCCGCTCTTGGGCTGCAGCACCACCGCGCCAGGATGGATCGACACGATGGACTTGCCGTCGATCTCCATCCCTTCGCGGTAGAGCTGTGTCTTGCCAGCCTTGCGCAGCGCCGCGAACGACAGCTCGGGCCGCCGCGGTGAAACCACCGCAGCCACCAAGCGCACGGTATTGTCGCACGCTTGCTGCGGGGTGTTGGGGTCCTCTTCTTCCCCTGCGCCGGCTTCCTCAGGAGGGCTCTCGGGGAGTGGCGGAGGCCAAAGTGGACCCGTCTTGGAGTCAAAGATGTTGCGAGCGAGGATGGCCTTGGCGTCTCTGGGCTTGCCGGTGCGCTCGACCGCCGGCGCAGTGCGCTCGAGCCGCTTGAGGTCCGCGGCCTTTGTGTGCAGCGGCAGCAGCTCGGGTGCCAGCAAATGAGCGCTGCCCTGCGCCAGGAATGCGGCGCACAAGGCCAGCGTCACCAACACGATTAGTACAGCGATGCGCCGCTGCTGCGTGTCCATGCCCACGGGGCGTTCCTCCGCACCTTTCGTTTCACTTGCTGCTGCTCGCTCGTATCCGCACGCGTACCTCGCAAATCCCGTGCCTGTTGAGGGCCCGTGAAAGCGTACCTCATGCGTTTCGCCGGTTCCGACCACAGCTGGCTGTGTTGCTCCTCCTCGAAATATCCCCCATATTCCTCGTCGTTGCGCCTTGCCAGCGGCGCCCGGTCCTCGCCCAAACGCACGGGTCATTCTTTCGCGGGCCCTGAGGAACACGCCATGCGGCCGGATGATTCCCGACCACGGTCCCCGGCTTCCCGTGCATCGGGCCGCGACCGCGCGCGACAGGCTGGCAACCGGGATAACCCCGTGCCCCCGGGTTGTGCCAATTTGGCAGCTCGAGGCCGCAAGCGCTCCCCCAACGGTTCGCTTTCGCCCGGTCCTGCTTTATGCTCCGCTGCGTGTCGAAGCCCGGCCTCGAGCTACGCGCTGTTTGCGGTGCCTTGGTGCTAAGCGCGGCGGCGTGCGGCAAACCCAGTCAGCCCGAACCCGATCCACCGCTGCCCAAGCTGCCCTGGTCGTTCGAACGTGGGCCGCAGCCCGAGGTGGACTCGCCCTTGACCGCGATCGTAGGCGGCAAGGTGATGACGGCCGCAGGCA
The DNA here is from genome assembly GCA_022361155.1 of Pseudomonadota bacterium. NCBI lineage: Bacteria > Pseudomonadati > Pseudomonadota > Pseudomonadota bacterium. The sequence goes on along the minus strand of JAKSBK010000304.1, from coordinate 5,352 downwards.
GCGTCATCGAGGACGGCATCGTGGTGCTGCATCAGGGGCGCGTTCGGGCGGTAGGTCCACCCGGTGAGATCACGCTGGCGCCGGAGGCGCGCCGGATCGACGCGTCGGGCCGCTTCGTAACCCCGGGTTTGATCGACGTGCACTCGCACATGGGCGTCTACCCCGTGCCGGCGGCCGAAGCGCACCGCGACGGCAACGAGGCTACGGCGCCGGTGACGGCGCACGTCGATGCCGCCGATTCCTTCTGGCCCCAGGATCCCGCGCTGCGCAGAGCCCTGGCGGCCGGCGTCACCACGATTCAGGTATTGCCCGGTTCGGCAAACCTCATCGGTGGGCGTGGGGCCATCATGAAGCTCAGGCCGGGTCGGAGCGCAGACGCTATGCGCTTTCCGGGAGCGCCGGTGACACTGAAGATGGCCTGCGGCGAAAACCCGAAGCGAGTCTACGGCAAGGGGAAAAAGGCAGCGCCTGCGACGCGCATGGGCAACGTGGCGGGCTACCGCACGGCGTACCAGAAGGCGCGCGAGTACGGCCGAAGCTGGAGTGACTGGCAACAGAGACAACGCTTGTGGGCGATCAAGCGCGCCAAGTTCGAGCGTGCCAAGAAGAAGGGCGAAAAAGGGGGCGAGCAGGATAGAGGGCGAAAGGGGACCAAGCCCCCGCAGGACCCGGGGCCGGAGCCTGCGCCGCCCCCGCGCGACTTCGGCCTCGAAACGCTGCTCGGGGTCATCGAAGGTCACGTGCACGTGCAGATGCACTGCTATCGCGCGGACGAGATGCTGCGCATGATCGAGCTGGCCGAGCGCTTCGGCTTCCGCATCCGCGCCTTTCATCATGCGGTGGAGGCCTACAAGATTCGTGACGTGCTCAGGGAAAAAGACGTGGGGACCGCGACCTGGGCGGATTGGTGGGGCTTCAAGCTGGAGGCTTTCGACACCATCGTGGAGAACCTGGCGCTCTTGACGGAAACCGGCGCGCGCGGCGTGCTGCACTCGGACAGCCCGATGCTCGTGCAGCGCCTGAACCAGGAGGCGGCCAAGGCGCGCCACGCGGGCCTTGCGGCAGGCATCGACGTCAGCGAGGACCAGGCGCTGCGCTGGATCACCAGCAACGCGGCCTGGGCGCTTGGCATCGACGATCGGACGGGCTCGCTCGAAGTCGGCAAGATGGCCGATCTGGTGGTCTGGTCCGGTTCGCCCTTTTCGGTGTACGCCCGGGCCGATCTGGTCTTTGTGGATGGCGAGCTGCTGTTCGATCGCGCCAAACAGGTCGAGCCGCAAGCCAGCGACTTCGAGCTCGGGCTGGGGGTGAGAAGCGAATGAACCCCCGCGAAACAGCGCGGCACGGTGCGGCGATTCTGGCTTTGGTCCTTGGCCTGCACGCGAGCGCGCTGGGCCAGTCGCCGGCCACGCGGGCCATCGTAGGAGCGACCGTTCACACCGGAGTCGGACAACCGCTGCCGGGCGCCAGCGTACTGATCCGCGGCGAGCGGATCCTGGGTGTCGGCGACGACCTCGCGCTGCCGCCGGACGTCGAGCGCATCGATGGGCGCGGCAAGGTGCTGACCGCCGGCTTCATCGCGACGCAGAATCCGCTCGGGCTCGTCGAGGTATCCCTGGAGCCGGCGACGAACGATCAGGCGGCCGGCGAAGAAGGCGATCCGATCCGGGCCGCCTTTTCCGCCGAGGATGGCTTCAACCCGCGTTCGACCCTCATCCCCGTGGCCCGTCGCGGCGGGTTGACCGATGCGCTAGCGACTCCGCACGCGGGGCTGGTCGGCGGCACCAGCGCCTGGGTGCACCTGGACGGATCGCTGAGGCCGGCAGGCAGCGTGCGATCCCACGTCGCGCTGCATGTGCGCATCGATCACGCAACGGCCCAAAAGAGCGGTGGCGGGCGCCCGTCGGCCTGGATGCGGCTGCGCGAGGCTTTCGACGACGCCAGGCTCTACCAGCGGCAGCGAGCTGCCTACGAGCGGCGCGGCTTGCGCGCCATGCGCACCAGTCGCCTGGATCTGATCCGGCTGGGTGACGCGCTTCAGGCACGACTGCCCGTGGTGATTCAGGTTTCCAGGGCCAGCGATATTCTGCGAGCGCTCGAGCTCGCCAAGGACTACCGCCTGCGGCTGGTGCTCGCCGGAGCCGAGGAGGCTTGGCGCGTGGCCGATCGCATCGCCGACGCCAAGGTGCCCGTCATCGTGGTACCGCTCAGCAACCTGCCTTCAAGCTTCGCGGCCCTCGGCAGCCGTTTCGACAACGCCGCCGTGCTGCAGCGAGCAGGCGTGCGCGTGATCATCACCACCCGCGGGGCTCACGGGCTGCACAACCTCAGGCAGGAAGCCGGCAACGCCATCGCGCACGGCCTGGACCGGCAGGCGGCGCTCAGGGCCCTCACGGTCGAGCCGGCCGAGGCCTTTGGCCTGGCCCACGAGATCGGCAGCGTGCGTCCCGGCGCCCTCGCGAACCTGGTGCTCTGGAGCGGCGACCCCTTCGAGCTCGGCACCCGAGCCGAGCGCATGTGGATCCGCGGCAAGCAGGTCAGCCTGCGCTCGCGCCAGAGCGAACTGCTGGATCGCTACCGCCGGCTACCCCGTTAGCTCTGGTGTTGGCTCCAGGCCCCAACACCGAACCCTGCCCATCACTCCCGTCGCCTGGCTGCACGATCCAGCCAAGCTGGCGCCGCGACTGGACAGGAACGGGCTAATCGGGCTCGAGGACACGCTCTTCGCGCTCGGCTTCGAGGCGCCGGTAGATGGTGCGGGTTGCGATGCCCAGCAGTTGGGCCGCCAGGCGCTTGTCCCCTCGTGTGTGATCGAGCGTGGCCCGGATGACGTGGCGTTCGATCTCGCCCAGGGGGGTACCGATCGAGAACACCAGGTCGCGGCCGCGCCGCTCCGAGTTGGCGATCGGGTCGGGAAGATCCTCGGGTCCGATGCTGGAGCTCTTGCACAGCACGACCGCACGTTCGATCACGTTTTCGAGCTCCCGCACGTTGCCCGGCCAGGAGTGCGCGGCCAGCAGGTCCAGGGCTTCCCGCGCTACGCTCATCGGAGCACGCTGGTTTTTGCGGCAGTAGCGCTCGAGGAAGTGGTCCACCAACAGGGGTATGTCGTCGCGCCGCTCCACCAGGCTCGGGCAGGTAACCGCGATGACGTTCAAGCGGTAGTACAGGTCCTCGCGAAAACGGCCCGCGCGCACCTCGCCGCTGAGGTTGCGGTTGGTGGCGGCGATCAAACGAAAGTCGCTCTTGCGCGTGCTTCCTCCGAGCGGCTCGTATTCGCCCTCCTGAAGCACGCGCAGCAGCTTGACCTGCACCTTGGCCGAAAGCTCTCCGATTTCGTCGAGGAACAGCGTGCCGCCGTGGGCCTGGGCGATACGACCCTCACGCCGCGCTACGGCCCCCGTGAAGGCACCCCGTTCGTGGCCGAAGAGCTCCGACTCCACGATGCTCTCGGGCAAGGCCGCCAGGTTGACCCCCACGAACGGCCCCGGGCGTCCCCCGTGCTCGTGGATGTGGCGCGCGAGCAGCTCCTTGCCCGTGCCGCTCTCCCCGAGCACGAGCACGGTGGCCAACGACGGTGCAGCCTGCTCGGCGATCTCGAGCGCCTTGCGCAGGGCGGCCGAGGAGCCCACGATGTGGCGGCTCTTGAGCGCAGACAGCTCCCTGCGCAGATTTTTGTTTTCGGCGACGAGGGCTCGGCGTTCCGCGGCCTTGCGGACCGTCTTCACGATCTCCATGCGCTTGAGCGGCTTCTCGACAAAATCGTAGGCACCCAGGCGCATCGCCTCGACCGCGGTTTCGATGGTGCCGTAGGCGGTCATCACCACGACTTCGGTGTCCGGCGCGACGGTGGCCAGGGCCTTGATGATGTCGATGCCGCTCATGCCCGGCAGCAACAGGTCGGTGAGCACGACATGCACCACGTGCTGCCGGCACAGCTCCAGGGCGCGCCGGCCGTCTTCGGCCAGCAGCGTCCGGAAGCCGTCGCGTGCAAAGATCTTCTGGAGCGAGGCTCGATTGGGCTCCTCGTCGTCCACGATGAGCACGGTCGCGCCATGGCCTGCGCGCGTAGGCGCGCCACTGCCAGCGCTCTTTGGTACCGTGACCGGCATTATCCCAGCTGTGCCAGGATGGCGCTGGATGACAAAATGTCAACCGGATCGTGCCGGTTGCGGTGGCGGTTCGGCGGCTTCCCTGCAGCGAATCGTGCAGCGAGGCCGATTGAGCTCGAAGTTGGTGACCGATGCGGGCTAGAGCTGGGGCACCGTGCCGGTGTCGAACTGATCGTAGCCCAGGATGACGAAGTGAGACAGCGAGATCGCGGCTTTCATGCCCGCCACGAAGTTCGGGCGTCCGCCCGCGATCGAGTACACGTTCATGATCGTGTCGTTGGGCTGGTGCCAGGCTCCGTAGTCGCTCGCGCTCCGCCCGCCGGCGAAGCGCAAGACGGGCACGCCGCCCTCCTCGAAGCTCCGTTCGTCGGAATTGCGGTTGTTGCTGGTGAGCACCTCGGTATTGGGGCGCGTGGTCATGATTCCGGTCTTTTGGCAATCGAAGAGAATCGCCTCGATGAACTTGTGGTTGGCCGCGCGATCCTGCGATGCCGGCGAATAGCCCATGAAGCCGTAGAGCTTCCAGTCGGCGAAGCCGGGCCTGTTCAGGCCCACCATGTCGTAGCCGAACCCGTGATCGAATTTCTTCATTCCGTTCGAGACGAAATCCGCGACGTACTGCTGCGAGCCCTGGCGGCCGATTTCTTCGGCGTCGAAGAACAGGCACGCGATGGACTTGTTGGTGGGAACCGGGGCCAGGTTCTTGCAGATCTGCATGGCCGCCGCCACGCCGGCGCCGTCGTCGTAGGCGCCTTGAACCGTGTTGCCCACGACATCGTAGTGGGAGATGATCCCCAGGTAGTTATCCGGCTTGGTGAGCCCGCGCTTGATGCCCTCGACCACACGCACGGTATTGCTGCCGCGCTGCAGCTCCAGAATCTGCGTTTGGTAACCGGCTGCCGTCAGCTCGTCGCGCAAATGCTGGCCGGCCATGATGTTGGGCTGCGAGTCGTGGACCCGGCGCGTGTAGGTCCTTACGAAGTTTTCCCACCAGTCGACGGCTTCCGCCGGGTTGTACATGGGCGCCGGAAACGAAGCCACGGTGTCGCAGACCTGCTGCATGGGCGTGCCCGGAGCGGGTGAGCCTGCCGTCGGCGGCTGCGTGCCTCCGGCGCCGATGCCGGCCATGGGCAAGCCGCCCGCGCCGACGCCGGCCATGGGCAAGCCTCCGGCGCCGATACCGGCCATGGGCAAGCCGCCCGCGCCGACGCCGGCCATGGGCAAGCCACCCGCGCCGATG